>NZ_JACJOQ010000519.1:0-10568 GCF_014695635.1 Coleofasciculus sp. FACHB-712
TATGGAAGCGTTGGGGAAAGCTACCGTTTGAGCAGCTATTTGTCCCGGCGATTCGATACGCTGAAGAAGGTTTTCCCGTGTCACCGGAGACGGCACGGGCGTGGAAGCGAGCCAAGGCAATCTATTTGCCGCTGATTGCACCAGAGTTTCAGCCATTTAAAGAAGTATTTTTTCCAGAAAATCGGGCACCCGCCGCCGGGGAAATTTGGCGGAGTGAGGTTCATGCCAAAACCCTAAGAGCGATCGCCCAAACTGAAGGGGAAAGCTTTTATCGCGGGGAAATTGCCGAAAAAATCGCTAACTTTGCCGCTAAAACCGGCGGTATTTTGACAGCATCTGACTTAGCAACCCACTGTTGTGACTGGGTGCAGCCGATTTTCACTAACTACCGAGGCATTACCGTCTGGGAAATTCCTCCCAATACTCAAGGCATCGCGACACTGATGGCTTTGAATATTCTGGAAGGTTATCCCCTACCCGATTATCCCCGCGAATCCGTTTCTAGCTACCATCTGCAAATTGAGGCGATGAAGCTGGCTTTTGCAGATTTACATCAATATATTGGAGATCCTCGGTTTATGGAGGTGCCCCTAGAACACCTGCTAAACAAAGCTTATGCTGACGAACGACGCTGTTTGATTGGAAAAGAAGCTGCGATCGCTCAGCCTGGGTTGCCCAAGGGAGGCACCGTCTATCTCGCAGCGGCTGACAGCGAACTGATGGTATCTTTTATCCAATCTAACTACAGTGGCTTTGGCAGTGGCATTCTGGTTCCCGATACCGGCATCGCCCTGCAAAACCGGGCATCGGGATTCACCCTAACTCCGGGACACCCAAATCAAGTAGGAGCCGCGAAACGCCCTTTTCACACGATTATTCCCGGCTTTCTGACGCAAGACAATCAACCTTTGGGGCCATTTGGCGTCATGGGGGCACCCATGCAACCGCAGGGACATCTGCAAGTCGTTGTCAACCTCCTAGACTATGGGATGAATCCCCAAGCAGCGCTAGATGCACCCAGGTGGCGGTTTGTTACGGGTAAGACAGTGCTTTTGGAACAGATGGTGCCCCGAAATATCGCTTTAGCGCTCGCTGAACGCGGTCATGATATCCAAATCAGTGCAGAACCCGGAATGTTTGGCAAAGGTCAGATCATCTTGCGACAAGGCGGGGTACTGGTTGCCGCCTCCGAACCCCGCGCCGATGGGCTGGCATTAGCTTGGTAGAACCTTTCGTTAGAGAGACGCGATCGCATCTCTAAATACCTCCATAGGCTGAGAAGCTCTTGACCAATTTATTATTAACTTTTGTGAATAGCTCTGTAATTTATCTTTACCAAGAGGCCATTCATGAAAAGTTTAGGAAAACTGTTGTTCAGCGTCATCGGTGTTGGTAGCCTGGTCGTTCTCTCTGCTTGCGGCGGTCAGCCTGGTGCAAACACAGCGAACCAAGCTCCGACGGGCGATTCGACCGCAACAACCGAATCACCAGTTGCTGAAGCTCCTGCAACTACTACCTCACCCAGTGCTGAAGTTTCTCCTACTGCCTCCCCTGGTGCTGAAGCCAATGGTGCGGCAACCGAAGACAAAAACCTGGGAGAACTGGCACAAACAGCAGCGAGCAATGGTTCCTTCACCACGCTCACCAAAGCAGTGCAAGCAGCAGGCTTGACTGACCAATTAACTGGAGACAAGCCATACACGGTATTTGCACCGACTGATGCCGCTTTCGCCGCCTTACCAGCCGGTACTGTGGACAAACTCCTGCAACCAGCAAACAAACAAACCCTAGTCAAGCTTCTGAGCTACCATGTGGTGCCAGGTAAAATCTCTTCCACCGAACTAAAATCCGGCGAAGTGAAAACCGTTGAAGGTACCCCCGTTACCGTTAAGGTTGATAGTGCCAGCAGCGAAATCACCATAAACAACGCCAAGGTGATCCAGCCGAATATTCCAGCCAGCAACGGCGTCATCCACGTTGTTGACAAAGTAATTCTGCCTCCGGATATTCAAGCAAGTCTTGGTTCTAGTCAGACAGCACAGTAGGACTTGACACTCCCCTGACTGAAGCGGATTTTTCTAGATATCTATCAAAGCCTTGTTTCAATACAGATGTATCTACCTGAATTCCATCGTTTCAAGCTTTGGCATTCAAGCTTTTAAATGTGGGTAACAATGAGGCATCGATTAGCCTTTCAGGGCGGGGAAACCCGCCCTTTTTAGTGGGTTGATTTCCCTAATCTCCAGAAAATGAGAAATTATAAAATGTTTACGGAGAGCCTAGCGGCTGCTTTGTAGCGACGTTTTAGCCCGATCTAGAATTCCAAATCGTCGCTGCCTTGCTTCCCCGCGACTTAGCCTCAAGAGCTGCCGATGTTCAAAATTCTTAATGAAAATTCTCAGCAAATCAGTCTAATCTAACGTTTTAGCGGTTTTCAAGCCGTGGAAAAGATCGGTACGCTCCTCCGTAGACTTTAGGGATAAGAAATTTAGCATGAGCAGCAATTTAGCAACCAAATTGCGTGAGGGAACCAAAAAATCCCACACAATGGCGGAAAACGTTGGTTTTGTCAAGTGCTTTTTAAAAGGCGTTGTTGAGAAGAACTCTTACCGGAATTTGGTCAAGAACCTCTACTTCGTCTATTCCGCAATGGAAGAAGAGATGGAAGGGCACCGGCAACACCCGATTCTGTCTAAGATTTATTTTCCCCAACTGAACCGGAAAAAGAGCCTAGAACAAGACCTGGCTTACTACTACGGTACTAACTGGCGCGAACAAATCTCTGCCTCGCCTGCTGCTGAAGAATACATCCAGCGCATCCGCGAAGTTTCGACTTCGGCTCCAGAAATGTTAGTTGCCCATTCTTATACCCGCTACCTTGGCGACTTATCCGGCGGTCAAATCCTCAAAGGCATTGCCCAACGGGCGATGAACCTCACGGATGGGCAAGGGACAGCTTTCTACGAATTTCAAGAAATTGACGATGAAAAGGCGTTCAAGGCAACTTATCGCCAAGCCATGAACGATCTGCCCATTGATGATGCCACAGCAGACAAGATTGTGGATGAAGCCAATGATGCTTTTGCCATGAATATGAAGCTGTTCCAAGAATTAAATGGCAACTTGATCAAGGCAATTGGTCAGATGCTGTTCAACACGCTGACACGCAAACGCACTCGTGGCAGCACGGATCTTGCAACTGCCGAATAATAACTTTACGCTCCCTCAAGACTCTTAGACTAAAACACACGATTTTCTACAATCCTGGAGGCTGGGTGATGGTGAAGCCATTGTCATCAAGCTTTCAGGATTGTCAGCTTTTATAGGTCATCGCGGTGATAGGAAATGTCTCTTAGACGCGACTGCAAGAAGGCGATCGCGCAGCTGCACGCGCCTGTTCGATCCATTGGGCGATCGCGCCCCGCGTGGGACAGAGATCCCGGCGTTGTAGAGTGGCGACTTGGAGCCGCAAAATTTGTTGATGTATCCTTTCAACGGGCGTTTGCGCGAGTTGGGCGCAAGAAGCAATTCCGGCATGAAGCAACAGCCCACAATATTCGCAACCCACACCCGGAAGGCGAGACAAGTCCGCCAAAGCCACCCATTTATTGATGTGTTGAATATGAATCTGTAACTGGGTAGCTAAGGCTTGTCTTTGCACTGGGCTACTGGCTTGCTGGAGTAGTTGCAAAGTGGTTCTTATGCCACAGTCTATTAGTCCAGCTTGATTTTCAGCACTTAATCCAGGCAGTTGCTCGATTCGCCAATTGCTAGAAATGAAGCGATTTGGACGCGAGGGATGAACAGGTTTCATTTTCCGAATTACAAAGTGCATGGACTTTTAAGAAATCTACAAGATTGCAGCGGTTGTATCAGCGCTTCCACACACCGAGAAAGTCACATCCCGCTTGGGAGGTAATATTTTTTACTCTATCAAATGGCTAATAATACAGCAACTAACGATTTAATTGGCTGAAAATTCAGATAAAAGTTACGTAAAATCATTTACTTCTTCAGAGAGACGTAAGAACTAAATTCCTTTTATAAATTAACTAGAGTTTGAGTGTTCCCATTTTGAGAGCGCTTATTTAACCAAGTTTGATAATTTTAGGGTTTGCAGAGAATTATGGCATCACATCACGCATTTTTAGAGAAAGTCAAGGCAAAGGGGAACTTAAACGATCTGGATGAGGCAAAAAATGCGACTGAGGTAGTCTTCCGCACCATGCGCGACGTAATGACGAATGAAGCGGTGGAGCGAGTCGAAGAAGAACTGGACAAGTCAGCAACTGATGAAGTGGAAGATTTGTGGGAAGACACCAATCCAATTGTCAGTTTCTTAAGCAAGATAAGACCCCAGCTAAAAATCAAGCCGGAGAACTTTTTAGTTCGACTGAGGCAAGAGGGCAACTTACCCGGAAGAGACGCAGAAACAATTATTAAAGCCGTATTTTCTGCAACCAAAGAGGAGCTGTCTTCGGAACGAATTCAGGAAGTTGCTAGCTATCTCCCAGGTGAAATTCAAGAGATGTGGCAACAAGCTTAATCAAGTAGGATGGCACAAATCAACCTGATTTAATAAGACGGTTCATAGTTCATTGAGGGATAGAAAATTATTTGCGAACTATGAACCACGAAGCGCAAGCGTGAGTCATCTTTATCTTTAGCCAGTAGCTTATAACTCATCCAAAAAGTCCTTGGCTTAAGTGAATATCTGCGTTCATCTGTGGTTTATAGCGGTTCTCACTACTGGCATCCAATACAACTTAGAGTAGGCGCATAGCTTCACAACGCGCCTACGAGTGTATTTCGCTCAAATTGAGAACCGCTATAAACACTTTTTATCTTATTTTGCTTTTGCGGATAGGCTCTAATAACCGATCGCCTAGGGTGCGTTAGAATTACGTTGCGCCAAATTGCTACCGCTTGCGGGTGGTTTTTGGCTTTTTGGACAGTTGTAGCTTGTTGAATTAGCTGTTCAATAAGAGAAGCATTTGTGATTTGGGGAACTGTAAGCAAAGATAAACGGAGCAGCAGAGTCAAGAACTGGAGCCATCGCATCCTCTGCTGATTCCTCAACAAAGTAAACGCGATCGCATTTCGTAGGGTACATTGAGACGCACCCTACAAAATCAGCGATCGCACTATGCTATTGCTTAAATTGTTGTTCTGTGGAGGTGAGCGCTCGCAATATTTTCTGGAATTAAGTTGGGATGACGATAAAGACTTACCGGATGATGTGGAGTGAAGGCGATTAATCTTTTTTGGAGGAGTAGAGGAGTTGAGGCAAGGTCTTTTCTTGTCAAGAACACGGTTCATATTCTCAGAGTACCCAACTCCCTGGAGTTTAGACTAATGCCACAGTAGTGCTTTTTCAGGAAAATTGTCGCCTAAATTCCCTACATATAGCGTGGTTTTTGATTGAGTCTAAAATTCAGAACTCCGCTCAGCTACTTTTTTATATGACTCAATGACATTTTTCAAATTAGCAATACCCTCCTCGAAAACATTAGTTTTTCCAAAAACTTTGGCGTATTCTTTATGTTCCAGTACATTATTCACTATCTTTTCTATCTGCTCTATTAACTTATTCAAGGCATATATATCAGCTTCTAATTTTGCCGTTACTTCTAAGAGAATCTTACCAAAAGCTTTCAGTTTTTCAAGAGGAACTGAATCTATAGCATCAATACTGTTTACGATTGTGTCGAGGTATTTGTTGAGGAAATTGGTTCTCCTTTCGAGAGTAAATTCATTATTTATAATAAGTTGCTTAAAGCGGGCTACCTGCACGGGATACATCGCCTTACTTCTAATCCTTTCATGATTAATGACTGAAATTTCCTTTTCTGCCTCATTTAACAACTTGTCTGATACATTAGAGCCGTTAGTTGCCATAGGTGTAGCGATTTGTTCCCGAACCTTGCCTTTAATGCGTCTTGCTTTCCAGTTCTTGAGCTGACTAAATCTATGATTGCTACCTTCGATTTGCTCTGTATCTTTAATTTCTTGCGCTGATTTCAAAAGCTCATCTACCTCAATCTTTTCTAACGATTCAAATTTACTAGGTAGTTCATTAATTAGCTTTTGTAGAACCTTCAAATTTTTAGCTTGTTGCTGTTCTCGAACAATTTGTTGCCGTTCTTGAACAATTTTTTGGCGCTCTGGTCGAAGTTGGGTCGAGCGTTTCTTGATAGCTTCTATAAACTCTGGATTGTCCATGATACTTGGAGCATCGCCCTGTTTTTCACGTTCCTTCTTTAGCTCCTCCTGACGCTCTTTGTCACGTTCTCCCAAAATTTCGTGGACATTAATATAGTTTGTAAAAAGATCTGGTCGGTTTGTAGGGGAGTCAACACCTAAAATATTGTATAGCTGACTAGGTGCAACTTTTTCGTCTGAATCCTGTCTTGTTTGTTGCCTTATTTTTGACTTATATTTATCTTTTGTTGCTTGGCTGCTTTCAGGATCGAGAACCTCATCTTGATCTCTAGCATTGTATAAGTCAAATACTTCTCGGAGGGAGATTCCACCATATTGCTCTGCTTCCCTAATTAGAAACTGAATATCTTCTAAGTTACGTAAAGCTTTTGCTTCATCAAATACCTGTTGCTTTTGCTTATCTTTTGGTTTATTGTCAGATTTATCTTTGTACGTAGCTGCCTTAAGTACTTTTTTTAAGTGTTCCCCATCCATTTCCAAAATGCGTTTTTTAGTATCCTCAGTAAGAAGTTTATTGGCGTTAGGTAATCCAACGGGAAATGAGCTTGAATATACTCCAGTATTATTCCTATCTACTTTTCCTATCCCATAATCATCATTATCAATTTTTTGTAAATTACCCTGATTAAACATATATTGAGTATAAGAACCATCTTGATACTGAAACAGCATATCGAGGATGACTACATCCTGAATTTGCTGCTCATCTACATCCAGCTCCTGAGTTTTCTCGCTTGTAAATTTTTCATAAGCTTCAGATGCTTTTTGATTAAATCCAAATTCTTTTTTGAGTTGATTTTGTTTTTCCTCTGAAATATTGGCTATAGATTTCCCTGTCTTCTCTTTTACAAAATTTTCAAAAGCTGTATTTATTTCTTGAAAATCGGGAAAGCTTTCTGCTATTTCACGCATCTTTTTGCTGCCATCTTTTCCTGGTGCTAGATTAGAAAGGACATTATTCTGTTTGTTCTGTCTATTATTATCTATCTGGCTCTCTTGCGGCATTGATGTAGAAAGCGGCATATGCGTAAATCCCAACTCATGAGCAACTAAAGGGATATATATAGCTCGCTTACGTTCGGCTTTTCGTTCATCATAATCTCTTTCACCAAGGTTTTCTTTCTTAATTACATGAGTGGCAGGATCGCTATCTGAACTTCCTGATTTTTTATAGGGAAACACTGTCCCAAAAGTCCCTTTACCTACGAACCAAATACCTGCTTGTTTGAGGATATCTTTCCCAGTTAATTGTTCAAGTTCTTGATATGCTTTAAGCGTTTCTGGATTTTGTAGAGTTTTTAGAAACTCATTCGTTCCTTCTGTTCGTCCCAGATTAGTCGAGGTTATATCTTGTTCGGAATCGCTAGGTTGTTTTGCTCTTTTCTGCTTCCTGTTATAAGGCGTTAAACCTTCTGGTCTCGGATTTTTCTTCACCCATTCTGCTGCTTCTTCCTTCCCCTTTCCTTGCTCCACACGCTGAATTTTGGCATTTTGCGTATTCTGCTGCACCACATGAGTCAACTCATGAGCAAGCAACTCCTGCCCTCCCCGACTCCCCGGATCGTATGCCCCCTGGCGAAAGAAGACATCCTGCCCCGTTGTAAATGCCTTCGCCTGAATGGATTGATTCATCTGGTCAGACTGAGCATCTGTATGAACCTTGACGCCACTGAAGTCAGCCCCAAATGCCTGTTCCATCGGTTCTCGGATATTGTCCGAGAGTGATTGTCCCCCACCTTTAGCCTGTTGAATAGATGATTCTAAGTCAGGCGTAGCCGCCATTGGTTCACTATCTGATTTACGCTGCATCTGAAGTTCTTCATCTTCGGGCATTTCCTCGCGCTGGAGAGTGCTAGATGCGGGTTTCATCTGAAGTTCTTCATCTTCATTTTCAGGCATCTCCTCACGCTGGAGAGTACCGGATGCGGGTTTCATCTGAAGTTCTTCCTCTTCGGGCATCTCCTCGCGCTGGAGAGTACCGGATGCGGGTTTCATCTGAAGTTCTTCCTCTTCAGGCATCTCCTCGCGCTGGAGAGTTTCACCTTGAGATGATTGCTTGGAAACTGGTGCGTTAATCTGATTTACGACTCGCTGTGCCGTTTGGTCAGCTTCCTGCTCATATTGATCTCCGGGCTGACCAATGGTAAGCTTCGCTTGAATCGGTTCTAGCTCCTCTTTGCCCGACTCTTCCTGACGCTGGACTACTCCTGCCCCTGACAGACTCCGCATCAAGTTATTATTAGTCGCCCAATTAGCGGGTAGTGGAGTGTAACTTGGTAGTTCCTGCTCTTGTGGCGACGCAGAAACTGGTTTAGCTTGCACTGGCATCGCAGGGGTAGTCCAGCGAGAATCTTTTTTATGGATGTGAGAATTCCCAGAGGAGCGTTTGGAGACTCGTTCGTAAGCCATAAATTATTGACCTCTACGTGCCAGTGTCAGGAATTTTTTCAATAATATCTTTAGATAAATGGATTGAGTATTCATGTGCATGAATATTAATATTTTCTCATCAAAACAAGTAAAAATAATGACCTCAATATCTTTCTTTGAACTAAAAAAATAAGTAGCTATGTATACAAATTTTCAATATTTTTTCGTGTAAACAAGTAAAAATCATTGGCTTGAATGACGCTTCTGTACCAGCGGTGCAGGAGAAGTGGTGATGATGAAACATAGGCGGCAAGCGGCTAAAAGCGAGTATTTGGAATTGGAGCGATCGCTTACTGATGCTGAGATCAAAGACAGGATTTAATATAGAGCCTGTTCAGCATCCACTATCTTTAAGCCTGTGAAGGGGAATACACTCACCTTGCACCGGCTGATGGCGATAACTGTATCTTATTTGTTATTAAGAGACTCACGTCGCCAAAAGAACCAGCCGATTGCCTGTCCAGGTAGTACGGAAAACGTCTCTTATTTTTGAAATAGCTGCTACACAAGGGGTTCAAGCATTTAGTTTTTATATTTATCTAATGATGAGATTCTTACAGGGAAAGACATCCAGAATTTAGATGCGATCGCCCTGGAGCGATCGCGCCATCCACCTAAATTTCAGCTTTCAGCCTAGAATAGTCAATCGTGTACACAAGGCACTTGTAAAGAAACAGAGATACGCCCTCGCTGCCTTGGTACTGAATGATTAATTCAAAACTCAAAACCTTTCCAACAATGGCTACCAAAATTCCCGTCACTGTCATCACCGGCTTCTTAGGGAGTGGTAAAACAACTCTGATTCGCCACCTTCTACAGAACAATCAAGGACGCCGCATCGCCGTTTTAGTCAACGAATTTGGCGAATTGGGGATTGATGGCGAATTGCTGCGTTCTTGTGGCTACTGTCCAGAAGAAGAAGCCGACAGCACCAACAATATTGTTGAATTAACCAATGGTTGCTTGTGCTGTACGGTTCAGGAAGAATTTTTGCCGACGATGCTAGAACTGCTGAAGCGCAGAGATAGCCTGGACTGCATTTTAGTAGAAACATCCGGCTTGGCGTTACCGAAGCCGCTGGTGAAGGCGTTTCGCTGGCCCGAAATTCGCAATGCAGCGACGGTGGATGCTGTGATTACCGTGGTGGATTGCGAAGCGGTGGCGGCGGGAACGTTTGCTAGCGATCCCGAAGCAGTGGACGCCCAGCGCCTGGAAGATCCCAATCTGGAACACGAAACCCCATTGCAAGAACTTTTTGAAGATCAGCTGGCGTGTGCGGATTTGGTGGTGTTGAATAAAACCGATCTGGTGAATGCTACGCAGCAGGCTGAGGTTGTGGAGTTGATTGAACGAGAACTGTCTCGTGCTGTCAAGATGGTACCGAGCGATCGCGGAAAATTAGATCCGGAGGTTCTCCTGGGCTTCCAGAGTGCCGTAGAAGACAACTTAGATAATCGTCCCAGTCATCACGACACTGAAGAAGACCACGATCACGACGAAGAAATTACCTCGACTCAGGTGATTTTAAACCGTACTTTCGATCCCCAGAAGCTGCAAGAACAGTTAGAAGCGTTGGTGCAACAACAGGAAATTTATCGAATCAAGGGATTTGTGGCAGTTCCCAACAAAGCGATGCGGCTGGTATTACAAGGAGTGGGAACGAGATTCGATCAATTTTATGACCGTCCTTGGCAACCACAGGAAACCAGGCAAACTCAGTTAGTCTTTATTGGTCAGAAGCTCAATCCCGATGAAATTGAGTTGCAGTTGGCAGCGTTACCTGGCTAAAATCTTTCATCTTGCAAGTGCAAGGCATCCTGGCGGGAGTTACTCAAGTCGCCTTTGGCCTTTTGCACTAGCCTTCCATCTTCCGGCGTTACAGTGACATCCTCTTCTAAAAACTAGCAAGTTTCCGG
>NZ_JACJOQ010000052.1:0-7986 GCF_014695635.1 Coleofasciculus sp. FACHB-712
ATAGCATTGGCAAAAGATTGAGTTAATTTATGTTTCAAGCTACTCGTCGGCGATTAGCTATTTGGTACACGGCTGTTACAGCGGTACTGCTACTGCTATTTGCTACTGGGGTTTATTTGTATGTCCGCAACACGCTGATTGAGCGCGTGGATGACACGCTCAATCATGTAGTGGAAGTGGTGCAGCGATCGCTCGTGATTGAAACCGCCCCGAATGGCAGTTCATCCGTCAATGTTGAAGCAAGTTTTCGCAACGATGCAGAAGCCGCTGAAGACGACCACATCGACCTAGAGTGGTTTAGCCCCACAGGTGAATTACTCTGGTCAACTCTCTCCGAACCTTTAGATATTCCCATTCATCTCAACCGCACTGGTGAAACCGTGCCGGTCGTTCGGGCTTCCTGGCAAGGGATATTAGACTCGGAATTTTGGTCTTCGACCAGGGAGGCAACGAAGGACTCCAAGCTGCTTTTGCGACAGGTGACGCAACGAGTGCAAATGGGGCGTCAGGTACTAGGATATCTGCGGGTCAGCCATCCTTGGTTTGAGGTTGCCAAACCGACTCGCTTGTTGATGGTTGATTTGATTTTTGGCACCGGACTAATGTTGATTTCTGTGGCGACTAGCGGCTGGTGGCTTTCCGGTTTGGCGATGGAACCCGTGAGAGAGTCCTACCAACGGCTTAAACAATTCACCGCTGACGCCTCCCACGAACTGCGGAACCCGATTGCCATGATTCAAACGAATGTGCAGGTGGCGCTGGACGATCCCGACCTGATAGCGGCATCTGGGGCGGCACCTATCCATTACCGACAACAGCTGAAGGTTGTAGAACGGCTAACCAGGCGTTTAGGGCGTTTGGTGGACGATCTGCTATTTCTGGCGCGGCAGGATAGTGGCATGAAACAACGCACTTGGGTTCAAGTTCACCTTGATGCCTTGTTGATGGAGGTGATTGAAGAACAACAGCTAGTCGCTGCGGAGAAAGGTGTCAAGCTATCTCTCGATTTTGGATTGCCAATTTTAAATATGGGAATGATTGAGGAAGAAAATCTCCCCTCTCAAATCCCAAATCCCAAATTTGAAGAGGATGCCTTTGCTATTGAAGGTGACTGGGATCAGCTGGCGCGTCTCTTCACAAATCTGGTTAGTAACGCCCTGCAATACACTCCAGCAGGGGGTAAAGTTGATGTGACATTGCAATGGGTCGATACCATGAATCGCCTCGCCACGAAACGCCACGGGATGCCCCATCTGCAAGTCGGAGTCAGCGACACTGGCATCGGCATTCCAGAGTCGGCACTGCCCCACATTTTCGACCGATTCTATCGAGTCGATCCAGCTAGAACTCATATCGCAGGAAATACAACGGTAACGGGATCTGGATTAGGGTTAGCGATCGCGCAAGCAATTGTTGAAACGCACCAAGGTCACATCCAGATTGAAAGCATTCTCCATCAAGGTACAACCGTTACCGTCACTTTACCGGCAGCCACAGAAGAATATTAGGAAGGACAAATTCATTCATCTTTCATCCCTCTTCCTTCATCCTTCCGAAGACTCTACTTTAGAAATGCTTCCCCTGGCAGATGCAGGGATCAAGCTTGACCTACTAATTTCTTGAATAGCGGCTAAGGCAATTTAGCCAAATTTAGACCCAAAAGTGGTTTTGAGACTCTCTTTGAGTTTCAATTGCTCTACTCGTTATATACGAGTCCTTTCTTATGGAAAGTTTAGGGCAAAGCGCCACGTTTACTAAATCCAACATTCAAAATATAAGGAGATTCTGATGACAATACCCTTAAGAGAAGATGTTGCCTACATTTTACTCAAAAAAATTCACGAAGGTGACAGCGAACCGGGTAAGCATGAAGTAGCCTTCACGGCGGCAGACTTCGCTGGTAGACAAGTCACAGAAACCGACCTGATGGGGCACTTAGATTATTTAAATCAAAAGCAGTATATCGATGCTGAATTTACTGGCAATGCTTACGCTAATCAGGAAGATACCACGGATGTCGTTAATCCGAAAGAGTTCGACTTCCGCATTGCCAATTCCTACGATCCCTCTGATGGTTTAGCACCTCATCTAATTAAATTTAAAAGTGCCAGACTGACCGAAAAAGGGCAACGCCTGTTGGAAAAAATGGAGGAAAACCCGCCAGCAGCCCTTAAGGAAGGTCCTGTGGTTCCCATTGCCACAAAAGATATGCCCTTCCTAGAGAAAGTGATGTTCAGGGGCGAACTGGAAGATATCTTTGATGCTAGAGATATTAGCGAGGTTGTGTTCCGTACCATGCGGGATATGATGACGAATGAAGCCGCCGATCGGGTGACTTCTGAACTGCATGAACCAGTAGAACCGACAGAAGATAAGGCGCTGCAAAACGAAATTGCTGACTTGTGGCAGGATACCAATCCAATTGTCCATTTCCTTAGCCGGATTCGTCCTCCCCTGATCATTAAGGCTGATACTTTTCTATTCCGGATTCGCCAAGAAGCAGGTTTGCCGCAAGGGGTAGAACCGGAAATGGCAATTAAGGCTGTGTTCTCGGCGACAAAAGATGAATTGTCCGAAGAACGGATTCAGGAAATTGCTGGCTTCTTACCCGACAAAATTAGAGAACTCTGGGAGCAAGCCTAACTTTTTGAAAAAGGCAAAAGTAAAAAGAGCAAATTCTTTACTTTCGCCTTTAACTGACTAGAATTTAAATCTTTTTTTGCTGCCCGACGAGTACCAAATTGCTGAAGTCGGGCAGTATAAATGCTTTTAAAAAACTGAATTAAAGGAGAATCAATCATGATTCACAAACATCAGCCAATCAAAAAAACACTAGCGTTAGCAGGCGCGATTTGCGGGAGTTTGCTCTTTGGCTTACCAGCGCTGGCTCAGATGAACTCGGCTCCAGGGGAGATCGACCAACCGCGCGATACTCGCGATCGCCTGATGCAACCACCCGCAAGTGGCGATCGCATCATGCAACCACCTGCAAGTGGCGATCGCATCATGCAAAATAACTCCACTCCTAACAATGTCAACCAATTGCAGAATAACGCTCAGGGTGCTTCGCCGCTAAATCCTTGTCCTAGCATTTTCTACGAATCTAGATACATTCAAGCGGGCATTCGTCCTCCCGCAGGTTGCCCAGCCGCTCCGCCACTCCAGCCAGGTTCTGCGACTGAGACAACATCCCCAGCGCTGCCAAGACCGGGCGCTGAGACGGCACCCCCGACACAACCGGGTGCTGTGATTCAAGCACCAGCCCCAGAACAGCTACAATCTCCCGCTTCTAACGTGATGCCCATGAACGGGATGGTGAATGTCAGGCTGATTAACCAAACTGGCGATCCCATTACTTACCAGGTGCTGGGCGATACCAATCAGCGAAGACTACCGGGTAGAGATAATATTACGCTCCAAGGCTTGAAAACCCCTGTAAATCTGACCTTTCAACGTCCGAATGGGGCACTGTTGAGAGTCGTTCCCCAAACATCAGGTGAACAAGGAATGTTAGAGGTGGTTTTGGAAGAAACAACGGATCTCAGTGTTGACAAAAATGCCATGACTATCCAGGAAAACGGGAATGTCTTGCTGAACTAACCGTTTTAATATTTCCATAATTAGAAATGTAGGGATGCAAAGCTTTGCATCCCTACATTTCTCTTTTGATTCAAACGCTTTATCTAATCCGAATTTGAGCCAAATTGTTGAGCAAAAGTGCTTCTTCCTGCTCATCCCCAAGGGTACGCGCCAAAACGATCGCTCGTTGGTAGAAGGTCCGCGCCGTTACTGGGTTGCCACTGACCTGATAAAGTTGGGCAAATAACCTGAGCGATTCTAGTTCTTGCCGCAAATTTTGCGATTCCTGAGCCAAGGTTAAGCGGCGATCGAGCAGTTCAAAACCCTCCTGATACTGCCTAAGCTTGCTGTAGACGACCAGCAGACCATCAATCGCTCGATATTGAGTTGAGCGATCGCGTATTTGCCGACCCAATCTCAGCGCTCCACGGTATGAAATCTGAGCATCCCGATATTGATTGAGTGCCAGATAAGCATCTCCCAAATTATTCACTGTATTCGCCTCGCCCAGCGGGTCTTTCCCCCGACGCCGAAAAATCAAGGCTTCTTCGTAACGTTTAATCGCTTGCAAATAATCGCCGCTATTTGCCGCCGCCAATCCTAGATTACTTAGCGACAGTCCTTCCCCGGCTTGGCTGTTGATGCTTTGGGCAATTGCCAGTGCTTCAGAAAAGCTTGCTGAAGCTGCCTGCACGGCACCTCGTTGTAGTAAAACAGTGCCGACGTTATTTAAGCCATAAATCTGCCCCTGGAAGTCTGGTTCGTCGCGGGCAACCGCCAACCGGCGTCGCAGGGCATCTTCCGCCTCAAAGTAGCGTCCCAAGCGGGCGTAAGTAAGACCTAGATAATCGTATGTCTGACCGATTGCCTGCCGATCGCCTATTTGTTGGTAAATATCCAGTGCTTGTATCCAGTAGGGAATTGCTTTTGCCAGGTTCCCTCTCTGTTCCTCCTGTGCGCCCAATCGCAGCAGTCGGTCAGCATCTTCCCTCGCATATCCTTGGGTGCCATTGTTCAAGGGGATACTGAGTTGTTGGTCAATACTAACGGCTTTGGCACTGCTCGGCAAGTAAAAAGTAAACAGTAAAAAGATAAAAGAAACAGAAAAGAATCTCAATTTATTAGCATTGTTCTCTTTTATTTTTTGTGCCCTATTTTTGCCTAGTTTAGCGAATGCTGCAAACAACCACCCTCGCTCCTCATAACTCATAGCTAATCGCTCCACTTGCCTCTTGCTTCTCACCTTTTTGTTGCTTAGCTGCTCCTACCAGATAAATTGTGCGAATATCCTCTGGTAAAGAAGCTTCTAACAGTTGATACCCTTCTTGGAGCTTGACTTGAACCTGTGCGGGAGAAATTGTTTCTCCCTCTGCCTGGAGATAAGCGGCAATCCGCGTATGACTCCAGTTAAAGGTCTGCGCCATCAGCACCATCAATCGCAGCATCGGCGGGAATCGCTCCAACGCTTGTTCGACATAACACCACAGGGGCGGGGAAGCCGCTTGTAGGTTGTAATGAATTGACTCCACGGGCGGCAATTCTGCCTGGTTGATACATACAGCAGTAATGTTGATCAGCCAGTTCTGGAACGTTAGCATCCCAGTCCCGCTAACATCGCGCAAATCCAGTCCGCCTAGCTCAAAGTAGATGTGCCGCCAGGTGAGGGCGAAGAGGTAGTCTGCTTGTACAGGCGATCGCGCCAAATGCTGAATCAGGGTATAAACAATCGGACTATAGCGACTGAAAAGCGCTACGAAGAAGCGCCCCTGCTCCGGATGGCGCTGAAACAAAGTCAGTAATTCCTGATCGCTGTAATGAAACAGCGATTTGACAATCGGATGATTGCTTTCAGGGAAATGAGGAATTTGCACGATTTTGAATCACTTACTGGAGTCATTCTATCCAGGAACGATCCCTAATATATCTAGTGTTTTCAGGAATGGAAATGATACTTGTATTTTTAGTCGGTGGGAAGAGTGCCAATCGCCCTTTATTTTTTTAGCTGATGCGATCGCTTCAGTGCGATGAATGGAGTAGCGATCGCGCTCAACAAACTCCCCTCTTTCTGATTATCTTTCTCATTTTGCAAAGGCAAGATACCCGACTTCTAGAGAAGTCGGGTATCTGAAATCGTAGCGATCGCCTTGTCTCAGCATCGAGCTGGATGACTTGCAGCGTCAGTTTTATTAACTTCGGCAGACTTACAGAGTATTTTAGAGACTCGTTTAAGCTTGATAGAATTAAATAGCGCTCTTGACTGCTTTACAGTCAAAGTGTTATGTGCAACCGTAAGTTTAGTTTTCAATAGAGTTCTTCAAGCCTTGTAGGTTCATGGTTCTAGCAGCAATTGATACGATTTCTCTTCTGCCTCAGCTCGTTCATTTAGGTGCTTTTTTCCCTGAATTACCTCTAGATGGTCTTTTGTCTACTCAAGGCATCATGGTGATGCTCTTGGCAGCCTACGCCGGTGCTATGTGGATGTTTCTCACCAGCGCCCCAAAAGTCCATACCGTCATGGTGTCCGATTTAGACACGGCGCGACAGTTTTATGAAGGCTTGCTAGATTTGCCAGTCGCAGAAGTGCCGCTGCACTACTACTACAACTACGAGCAAACATTGGGAGCTACTGCCATCGATCCGCTTTATCTCTCACCCACGTTGGGAGGAAGCACTGCTACCCAAAAGCTGAATGGTACGGAAGGTTTATGGTATCAGCTCAAGAAGAACACCCAACTGCACGTAATTTCTGGAGCCAGTTTGGGGAAGAAAAACCAGCAGCGCCACGTTTGTTTTGACCACGATTGCCTAGAGATGGTGCTGATGCGGGTGCAAATGCGGGGCGTCAAGCACAAAATTCGCCGCGACAAACCATTGAATTTTTTGGTAAAAGATTTGGATGGTCGCGTGATTGAAATGGCAGAAGTATCGAATTAGCGATCTTGACCTTTCCTTAACTCCTCCCTATTTCTCCCGAACCCTCCCCTTGTAGAGGAGGGTTCGGGAGAAATGTTTGTTAGTGGGAAAGAACAGGAAGAAATTTTTGGATTTTTTGGTTCTTTTTAATTCTCCCCTTCCATAGTCGGGAAGGGGCAGGGGTTAGGTTGATTCTGGGGTAGCGTCGGATTTTTCGGGTTTGAGGAGAGGGAAAGCGATCGCATCCCGAATGCTGGCACAATCGGTTAGCAGCATCACTAAGCGGTCAATTCCAATCCCTAAACCACCTGTCGGCGGCATTCCATACTCCAGCGCTGTCAGGAAATCTTCATCCACGCCTTGCGCTTCCAAATCTCCCGCTGCCTTCCGCGCCGCTTGCGCTTCCAGTCGTTCACGCTGATCGATAGGATCGGTTAATTCTGAGAAACTATTTGCCGTCTCCCGTCCGACAATAAATAGCTCAAATCGCTCTACCAATCCTGGTTTCGAGCGGTGCGGCTTAGCCAGGGGAGAAATTTCCACCGGATAATCCAGCACAAACGTCGGCTGAGTCAGATTCGGTTCGCATTTTTGCTCAAAGGCTTCGTTAAGGATTTTGCCAATCGATTCGCATTCTTCTGCGCCTCCGATACCTGCATCACTTGCTGCTGCTTTGGCAGTTTCCAGCGTTGGGAAAGCGGTAAAATCTAAGCCAGTTTGCTCCTTCACTAAGTCGTGCATGGTCACACGACGCCAAGGCGGTGTTAAATTAATCGGCTCGCCTTGATAAGTAATTTCCAGCGTCCCTAGCACCTCTTGCGCCACAGTGGTAATAATTCCCTCCGTTAGCGCCATCATGTCCTGATAGTCGGCGTAGGCTTGATAAACCTCAATTGTGGTGAATTCGGGATTGTGGCGAGTGGAAATCCCCTCATTCCGGAAAATCCGCCCCAGTTCAAACACCTTCTCAAATCCACCCACAATCAGCCGCTTCAGATGGAGTTCTGTGGCAATCCGCAGATACAACTCCATATCCAGCGTGTTGTGATAGGTGATGAAGGGACGCGCATCCGCACCGCCAGCTTCTCCTTGTAACACTGGCGTTTCAATTTCAATAAAGCCGAGTTTATCCAAATAGCGGCGAATTCCGGCGGTAATGAGAGCGCGGCGTCGGAAAGTTTCTCGCACTTCCGGATTGACAATCAAATCCACGTAACGCTGACGGTAGCGCTTGGCGACATCCGTCAATCCATGCCACTTATCCGGTAAAGGCAGCAGCGACTTGGTGAGAATCGCGTACTGCTTGACGTAAACCGATAGCTCACCCTTTTCCGTGCGTTTAACTGTCCCCTTGGCTCCCAGAATATCCCCGGCATCCGTTAGATCCTTTAGGTGTTTAAAGGCATCCGGGACATCCGCCATCCCTTCATCGATTCTTTTCTTCTCCAGATACAGCTGAATCGAGCCAGTTTCGTCTTGCAAGGTAAAGAAGGC
>NZ_JACJOQ010000520.1:0-9545 GCF_014695635.1 Coleofasciculus sp. FACHB-712
GCAAGTAACGTTCAACTGTCTCTGGCAACCTCGTTTACAGGACAGGATTTACTGCTGACGGGGCTTCAGGGTGGAAATCTCGCCTCTTCTGCACCCTTTGTCTTTACCAATATGGGTCGATTATCGACTGAGTTAGAAACTAACAACGACCTGGTTTTGAGCGACCTTTCCTATCGGTTTCCAGTCACGGATAACTTCGGCGTTATTGTTGGTCCGGCTGGTGTTAACCCTGCCAATACATTTCGCGGTATCAATCCTTTAGAAGGTTCGGGAGATGGTTCGATTTCCTTATTAGGTCAGCGCAACCCCATTCTGTCAATTGGCAACGGCACGGGCGGCATTGGATTTGACTGGCAAATTAACAAACGCCTGAGTTTACAAGCCGTCTACAGCGCTGAACTTCCTGACTTTACCAGTAATAGCAGCCAAGGTGGACTATTTGGCGGTAGAACCAGTGCGGGCGTGCAGTTCACCATTGCACCTACAAATAATCTAGATATCGGGTTGCACTATATCTATTCACACTCTCCCGATGGTTTGCTGGGTATCGGCACCGGCGACAATCAACTCATTTCGCCCTTGGCACCGATTATTTCGCCATCGACTTCTTTTGCCTTTAATACTCACGCCGTGGGAGGGACTTTGGCTTGGCGCGTCAACCCTAGATTGACTTTAGGGACTTGGGGAGGGTGGACTTCTTCAGACCCGGTCAATCTTTCGGGTTCTGTGGAAACTACGAATTGGATGTTATTTTCTGCGTTTCCTGACTTGTTTGGTAGAGGAAATTTGGGGGGAATTTTGTTTGGACAGCCGCCGAAAATTACTTCCAGTACCTTGCCGGATGGCTTCAATCTTCCCAACTTTTTGACCAATTTAAGTGGAACGCCGGGAGGGCGTCGTGACACGGCTTTGCACTTAGAACTGTTTTACCGAGCCAGATTGACGGATAACATTTTCCTGACGCCGGGAGTTTTAGTCGTTTTCAACCCCGACCATAATGCGGCAAATGACACGTTAGTCGTGGGAACGATGAGAGCAACTTTCCGGTTTTAAGGAGAAAAGCTAGTAAAAGCGAAAAAGCTCTGATAAATGAAATAACCCGTTGCGGTTTCGGCAAATTTCCCCAGTATATGTGATTGAGTGAGGCACAAACTGGCGGAAGCTTTGCTTTGCCATGATGCGATCGCTCTATTTTTTGGCTAATACCAATCGGAAAGAATATTTATGCGATCGCTATCTTCAAAAACTCAGCTGAGCTTGAGCTTACTGATTAGCAGTAGTTTAACCGCGACGATCGTCGCCTTGGGAGCAGATGGTGCTTTTGCCCAAGTAACCATCAATAGCACTGGCACAGTCACAGGTACCTTTACCCTTCCCCCTGCCAACCCAAATTTCAACCAAAGCACGACTAGAGTTGATACTAATGCCGCAGGGCAATATTTCCGCAACGGCGTCCTCGTCTACACTGCACCCAATCCTGGCTATGTAGGAACCAAAGCCGATGGCACTCATTATGTAGACTTTCGCGGTATTCCCGTTGTCTCCACGAATGGAACGATTACCTCTCCAGTTCTAACTAGCGGCAATCTTCAACCCAAAAAGCAAACCGGGCAAGAAGGAACCACCTTATTTGGCACAATTCAGGATGAATTTGTCGCCAGAGGCTTCTGGGAAGGCGTTGTCACCGATCCAAAAACTGGGCAACAGTATCAAGGTGTATTTGAAATTAGGGGTCAGGGGCCTAGATATAGCGATGCCAACGGAGGCACCAGCCCCACCGTGTTTGATTTTGGATCTGAATACAATTTCGGCAACAACTTGCCCCCTACCGTGCCGAAACCCCTCCCTTCTTTTACTATTCCTGCCGGTGGTATGCCGGTGAAATTACAGGTGAAAGTGCCTGCGAATGCCGTCTTAATTACTCCAACACCTGTCCCAGCGCCAACACCCGCCCCAGCACCCACCTCCTCAACACCCACCCCAGTAACCTCTCCAGTAACCTCCCCAATAACCACCCCAGTATCTGCCCCAGCACCCATTAGCAGTGGCGGTAGTCCAGCCAGTGGAGGAACCCCATCCCCATCCCCATCCGGGGCAAATGTGCCTCCCTCACTCTTCAGCCGCAATGACTCTACTGAGGTTAATCATGTAGTTTTGGAGTCTTCCGCGACAGCCGCAACCAGTTGTACGCCTAATCAAGGCAGCAACTCAACAAGTGTCTCATCTTCTGCCAACGAGCAGACGGCAGGATGCTCGATTGAGCTGACGACATCTGAGCAACCCATTGGGCCTCGGAGTCGAGTGCTGCTGCGTTAATGGAGGGTCTGCCAACGTTAAACGTTAATTAGCTTTGTAGGAACGCACAGCCTTTGCCCCTACAAAGCTAATTGACTAAACGCTTCTAGCCAGTACAGAATCCTCAACTGGCTAGAAGTTGAGAAGGCGTCACGCGCCACAATTGCTCTAGCCGATTTGCTGGCATCGTCAAATACAAAATATCGCCAGCACTAAGGCAAGTTTCCAAAACATCCCAACCGTGAATCGTTTGGCAGTTGGTTTCGATATACAAAGGCACAAAGTCGGCGTCCATTGCCGATTCTTGAACGCGCTTGCCACAAAACGGATGCCCTGGTGTAATCATGGTGGCTAAGGCGATCCAAAGACTATCGCCAGTTATCCCATTACCTAAAATTCGTCCTCCTAAAGCCGCTGCTGCAAAGGAAGGTGCGGCTAATTCAGTCGGACTCAGTACGGCATCAAATTCAAACACCTTTTGGGCTTGGGATGCAAAGTGGGGGTCTTGATTCCGCACCACGACAGCTAATTTGGGTGCAATCCCTTTAGCGCTAAGGGCAATCTCTAAATTCGCCATATCGTCGCTGGTGACAGCTAAGAGGGCGTCTGCCTTGTCTACATTGGCAGCTTTTAGGGTGGCAGATAAACTGGCATCTCCTTGAATCACGGGCACTTTCAAAGCGCGGACGGTGTTGAGAAAGCGATTGTTGGCGTCCCGTTCGATGACAACTACCTCATGTCCGTGGGTATAGAGTTGGTTGACGATTTGAACCCCAATACCACCGAGTCCGCACACAATGTAGTGATTTCGCGCTGGAACTCTTGCGGCGTCCCAAAATTGTTTGAACCGGGTGCCTAAAACAAAATCGTTGAGGAGAGCATAGCAAATCCCGATTACACCAGCACCAAGCAGCATCATCATTGCGGTAAAGATTTTAATGCTGTCGGGTGCGTGTTCTGCGACTTTCTCGTTACCACCGGCACCTGTAATCATGCCAACCGAAAAATAAAGGGAGTCAACCACAGATATTTTTGCATCGACACAAACATAAGTGAGGGTGGCAACAAAAACGGTGATCAGGAGGACTAGGGTAACAACTGCTATCGGTTGACCGTATTGCGGAAACTGTTGGAAGTTGGTCAGGACTTTGAAAAGTTTCGGAAGTACGGGTTTGCCGGAGGTGCGGACGCTGGGTTGGGTACCAACAATTAAGCGATCGCCTGCTTGTAACGGTTGCCCATACACGACGGCAGAAATGAGATCCATCTCACCGTCCACCGGCAAGTAGTAAATCAGCATCCGAGAACGGTCATCCCACAAGTCAGCTAACTTACGACCGATCCAAGGATGCATTTCATTAATATATTCTTCGTGGATCGGCCAAGTTTGGTTAAACAGCCGCAACTGCCCAATCGCTTGGCTTCCCAAGGCGGCAAAGGCAAACACGGGCGCGGCTAGGGCAGCAACGCTCATGGTGACGTGATCTGCAAGCGTCTGGTTAAGGCGATCGCCCAAGCTCGTATTAAATAATCTGTTGATAATCCGAATCCGAGGATTGAGAACTCGTGCCTGAGTAAGAATCGCTAAGTTCAGCGCCTCGTCTTCCCCAGCCAGCACTAATGTGTGGGCTTCCTGAATCCCCGCTGCTTTCAGGGTCGAAGCTGCCCGTAATTCTCCTATTACGACATCATAATCTTCACCAGGAATCGATTCGGCATGGATGCCAATCACGCTCGCTCCCTGCTGTCTTAGCAAGGAAAATATTTTATACCCCGTCAGACCTAAGCCGCAGACAATAATTTTGGGTTTCATCCCGCCTAATCACTGCCTAAATATTCGTGCAATTGAACATTCTTACTGAGTTCCGCTCAAAGGACTGTAGCCGTATACACCGCTAAGACATTGCTTGTCTTCAGGCGGTCGGGATGATCGCTGAATACACCATGCAGGCGATCGCGTTGTGAGTGCGAGATCGTTTCGCTCACATCTTGCACCAGTTGTAATAATCCGCCAATAAAATCCGCCAATGAATCGATTTTATCGTGGGTTTTGGAGCTAATTGAGAACAGTGCAAGATGTCAAACTCACTTCTTTTTTGCACTGTTGTGCGTGTGGATTGCTGGGTACTGCTACCTGTTTTTTTCTGCTTTTACTTGGAAACTTTAGCTCTGTGGACTATTTATGGGTTAGTTTCAAGACTAGGTCTGCCCTTCGAGAGAATTAGCAAACTGGTAGATTAGGTTATCCTAGTAATTAGCTAAAAATTCGCTCGACTGCGTCGTAGTCGATACCGTCAAGTTAGTGGATCTCAAAGGGTGTATCCTCCTTATTCAGATGTTGAGTCATTGAAGTTAAATCAACTCTACAGCTTAGATATACGCTCCGAAAATATGTCTCAAATTATTTATAAAAACATCTGTTAACTCAATGACTTACCACGTAATTTATGACGGCAACTGTAATCTCTGTGTCACCCTTGTGCAATTGCTGGAAAGTTTAGATAAGGGGCAGATGTTTCAATACATCCCGATGCAAGAGATAGAAGCCCTCAAACACTTTGGAGTTACTGCCCAAGATTGTGAAATGGGAATGATTTTGATTGATGCCAATACGCCTCAGAGACGGTGGCAGGGAAGTGATGCGGCAGAAGAAATTGGGCGATTGTTGCCAATGGGCAGCGTATTTGTGGATGCATATCGAGCTTTACCAGGGGTGAAGTGGATGGGCGATCGCACTTACGAACAAATCCGCGATAACCGTTACACCATCTTTGGCAAACGTTCTTCTACTTATCAATCTAGTTACCCAGCTAGTTTTTGTTCTACGGGATGTGTTACTGAATAAGAACTCACAAAAACATTTGGTGGGAAACTGAAAGCGATCGCCCAAACAAGGCAACACCCTAAAAGTGGAGGGGAACCATTAGGATACTCTCGCCAAAGCTTTCCTTCCCCAGGTAGACGCTAGGCAGTAGTTTTCGTTTTTAAAATAATAGTTAGCTATCGCTGTCCTGTTGCGAAAAGTCGCCGCTTAAAAGCTGGTGGCTTGGTTTTACAATTGCTGGCTTGGGGCGGTGATTTAACAAGGGCGGGAAAAAAGCTTTATCAAGGTTTGATCGGGGGGTTATCTACTGCTGTAGCGACTAGCTGCGAAGTAGATTTAGGAGATTTGGGCAATGAACAAGAGATTTACGAATAATCGGGTTGCCGATAGAACAAAGAGCTTTTCCGAAGGATTTTGGAACAGTGGCGGCGCGATCGCATTAGCGCTGCTTGCCATGCTTCTTCCTGGTTGCGTAGCTGTCCAGAAAGAAGCGGCTGCCCCTGAACCTACCACAGCCGTTGAAAAAGTTGCTCAAAACACGGATCAACTGATCGGTCAAACAGTAACGGTCAGTGGCGAAGTTGAAGAAATTATTGGTCCCAAAGCGTTTCAGTTAGAAGACGACAAAATATTCAGTGGCGAAAAAGTGTTGGTTTTGAATGCAGTTTCTGCCACAGTTCCGATCGCTGAAGGTAAGAATGTTACGGTGACAGGGCAAGTTCGTAAATTCGTCCTGGCTGATTTTGAGAAAGAGTACAACTTAACGAATGATTTAAATGTCAAGAAGAAAATGGAAGCCGAATTTGAAGGCAAGCCGGTAGTCATTGCTCAGACAACCCAAGTCATCGAGTAATTCCCTAGGGAATTACCATTCGACTTAAGCGATTTCTTCGCTGTTGAACAGTTCAAATATTTGCCGACAAAAGTGCTTCAGCTTTTCCCCTACTTCAGGCACTGGCTGGGATTCCCCGACAAACTGCCACTCCTCTACGGTCGAGAGTAGCCACTGTTTGCCTTTATGGTCAAAACCTGCTAATTCGACACCGATAGCACGGCGAATCCCGGTCACTGGGTCTTCGTAAAAACGAATCTGTACCAAGATGCTGCGGCTTTGAAATAAGCGACTTCTGCCAGGAAAATGGAAGCCGATATCAATTGAATCCGGATCGACTAACTCTCTAGTATCCGGGTCGTTTGCCCAAGGTTTTAAATCTGCTCTTGCATCAGGAAACTCAGATTTGTAGAGATTGACAACAGCAGCAATCTTACTAGCGACTTGTATGTTTGTGGCCTGTTCAGCTGCATTCACTTCGCTTGGGTTCCCCTAAACTTGCGCGTTTTCAGTTGTTTTGGCGTTTAAATATAACAGGATGTTCTCTATTTCGCAACTTGGTAGAGCATCTTTCTTTAAGTTTATTCATTGACGCGATAAGAATGGTAAATCTGGATACTATACAAGTGCTATTTTTTAAGGTATGTTCAAATAATGGAAATATGTGCGTTTTTTGAACTTGCCCTTAAATTTCCATTATAAAGAATTGAGTAAAAAATAAATATAAACTCCTAATAATATACCAGAAAAAATTGCTAAATTATCATGAAATCCTTGAAATTCTAATATTTCAACAGCGGAATTGTAGATGCAATTTTAACCAGGATACTAAAATTAAAACTTGACTTGCTTTGCCGGAGATTCCCGCTTTTGCGGTAAGCTCAAGCAACCGGGAGATGTGCAGGCAAAGATAGTGTCAACCAATGAGCAATTAATCAAGATCGGTTCCTTGGAATGGTTTTACCGGGAAGAGAATCCGATTGGTAGAAGTGATAACCTGCCAGTTCTGCTGCTGCACGGGTTGCCGTCGCAGAGTTATAGCTGGAGCGGGGTAATGCCCGGATTAGCAGAGAAAGGGTATAGAGCGATCGCGCCTGACTGGATTGGTTTTGGCTTCTCGGCGAAACCAGAGCGGCGGGACTTTGCGTATACACCCGATACCTTCATCAACGCACTAGCAGAATTCATCCAACACCTAGAAATCGAGCGATTCTATCTGGTTGTTCAGGGATTTTTGGGTTCTGTGGGACTCCAGTACGCTCTGCGTCATCCAGGCCAAATCGAGCGCTTGGTTATCCTCAATACACCTGTGGCAACGACTGCCAAGCTGCCTTGGAAGATTCAACAATTGGGTCTGCCTTTTGTCGGCGATATGATGACGCAAGACCCGCTCTTGGTGGACAGAACCTTAGAAGGTGGTAGCCGTTACGTCATCCCAGATAAGGATTTAGACGTTTACCGCCGTCCCTACCTCAAAAGTTCGGATGCGGGGCGAAGTCTCCTGTACACCGTGCGGAATCTCCAGCTTCAGCAGTCGATGGCAGAAATAGAATCCGGTTTTCAAAGCTGGACGCAGCCAACTTTAATTGCCTGGGGGATGAAAGACCCCTGGCTTCCCTTCACTCAAGCGCAACAGCTGGCGAGTTCCATCCAGAGGGCAGAAATCATGAAGATGGAAGAAGTCGGGCATTATCCTCAAGACCATTGGTCGGACAAAGTCAGCGATGCGATTCAAGGGTTTCTGCGTCGTCAGGCAATTGGATAATGGGTGATATCATCTCTTTTTCTCTTCTCCTCTCGCGTTTTCCCGATTTTTCTCTAAAATAACAGGGGAAATTTGATTCATGGTTTCAAAAAATAGCATGATGGCACGTTATCGGTCTATTTTGGGTTTAATTTTGGCAGTGGTAGCCACATTTATGATTAGTTGCGGTAGTGCAACTGCGGCAACGAAATCGGCTCCTACTTACACGGCGGCTCAGATTGAGCAGATTCAGCAATCGCTTCCGGGAATTCAAGAACAGCGCGATCGCCTTAACACATTGCAAACCTTCATCCAACAACGGCGATGGGTAGATGTGGGTACATTTATTCACGGGCCACTAGGAGATTTGCGACGGAATATGAACCGTGTGGCGGATAGCTTGGCTCCTAAGGACAAACAGGCGGCGCGTCAAGCAGCAAAAGATTTGTTCAGCGATCTGGTCAGAATCGATCAGGCTGCGAAAGAGGCGGATTATCAGCAAGCGGTGACAAATTTCCGCTCTGTATTGCAAGAGTTCGACGCCTTTATGAACTTGATTCCGAAGGCATAGCCAATTAAGGGGTAATTGGGAAAAAATTATTAGTCCTGGGTCATTTGTCATGAGTTCGTTGCTACTGACTCAGAATTCAGGGCTGATCGTCATTACCGATTACCCCGTTACCGATTACCCATTTCTCATGCGCTCTTTCTGATGCGCTCTCAGATGAGTCAGGTTGTAATTATTGGATGCGGCGTTGTTGGGGCTGCGATCGCTTATGAACTCAGTCTAATTCCAGGGCTAACAATTACAGTCTTGGACAAGCAACCACCCGCACAAGCCGCCACTGGCGCTGCATTGGGCGTCTTGATGGGCGCGATCAGTCACAAAATTAAGGGCAATGCCTGGAAAATGCGGCAGGCTAGCATCCAGCGCTATGAAACCCTGATTCCAGAGCTAGAAGCGCTTTTAGACCGTCAGATCCCCTTCAACCGCCAGGGAATTCTGATGCTCTGCTTTGCCGGTGAAGATTTATCTCGTTGGGAAAAACTGGTAGAAATTCGCCACACTCAAGGCTGGCACCTGGAAATTTGGGACGCCGCCCAACTCCAGTCTCGCTGTCCTCAGTTGAGTCATGAGATAATCGGCGCGATTTATTCTCCCCAAGATCGGCAACTCGACCCGGTTGCTCTGACTTTAGCGCTGGTTGATGCTGCCCAACGCAACGGCGTTACCTTTAAATTTGGCGTCACCGTCTTAGAAGAGGAAGCAACAAAGACGGACATTCGCCACATTCAAACAACCGCAGGGCAAGTTGATGTTGATTGGTTAATTGTGGCAGCGGGGCTTGGTTCCACCCCACTCACAGCGTCTTTAAAACAACCGATTGATATCCGCCCGGTATTGGGACAAGCGTTGCACTTGCGCCTAGCGCAGCCAATGGGGCGCGCAGATTTCCAGCCGACAATTACAGGCAATGATGTCCACATTGTGCCCATAACGGACACAGAATACTGGGTCGGTGCGACGGTGGAGTTTCCCAGCAATGGGGATGAGATAGTGGCAGATGCAGCACTTTTGGAGAAGGTGAAACAGCAAGCGATCGCTTTTTGCCCAAGTCTAGAGGAAGCCACAATCCTGAAAACTTGGTCGGGATTGCGTCCCCGCCCCGAAGGACGCCCCGCCCCCGTTATCGGTTTTCTGCCCGGTTACAGCAATGTTCTGCTCGCCACAGGTCATTATCGCAACGGCGTTTTACTCGCACCCGCCACCGCCCAAGCGATTCGGGAACTGATTGAGCGATCGCTCAATCAAGATAAATAATCGTCAAACTATGTCTAGTTTTTCTTTT
>NZ_JACJOQ010000521.1:0-3571 GCF_014695635.1 Coleofasciculus sp. FACHB-712
TCAAAAGGATTTTTGACATCTAGATAATTTCCTATCCGTACATCGCTGACTAATAAGTCTAGAATTTCATCGGCGACGGTGTAAGTGCCTTCAACTGAGTCTCCATCAAGATTTCCTTGAAAATTAAATGTTATGGCGTTCGCAGGAGCCAAATTAACTGTTCCCAAAGCCAAAAATGCTGCACTAACAGCTATTGACAATTTCTTCCACATTGTTGAAGTAGACATAAAACGAGCCTCAGTAAAGTTGAATGTTGATAAACTCGGTGCTTTTAACTGCCTATGCAATCGTCATGAATCTGCCAAATTCTTAGGGATTGCCAGCTGTAGCAAAGCAGTTAATTCTGGCAAATATTGCTAATTGAAATCTAGTTTAGGCGTGTGGCGAGGACGATAATTTTCTTTTGCGGATTAGCATAGAAGCGCCGATGACACCTAGCGCGATCGCTGCCGTTGGTTCTGGTACGGATTCGACATCATTCACAGGTTTATGCGGAACAAAGCCACCTCCGATAACGCCTGGTGGAGAGTTGATTCCACCTCCAAGGGCAAAACCCAGAAATCCTTGACATTCTTTAACTAAACACTGGTCAACCGGTTCTATCAGTCCTTCATCAGCGGTTGCGACATCTAGCTTAAAGGCGAAAAATAGGCCCCGATCATCTATAACGTCTAGTCTCAAAACCTCCCTGAAAGCAAAGACTCCATTTACCGGAATTAAAGATGTTAAAGATGAGTATGATGGCTTGCCACTAAAGATGTTATTGCCATTCACGGTAAAGGAAAAAAAATCCAAAGGATTCTCTACCTGTAGGAAAGGAGCTTGTATCCGTACATCGCTAACTAAGGTTTTGAGGATATCATCGGCGACGGTATAGCTGCCTTCAACTGAGCCTGCGTCTTCAGCATCCCCTTGAAATTTAAATGTTATGGCGTTCGCAGGAGCCGAATGAAATGTTCCTACAATCAATGTTGCACCGGCAACAGCCATTGATAACTTATTCCAAGTAGTTGAAATAGACATAAAATAACCCTCCCTCCGTAAAGCTTAATTTTGATATTGGAAATGATCCAAAGTGCGATCGCCACAATTGTCTTACCAAGGGCAACTGTGTATCTTTGGCGCTCAACAGAAGCGATAAATATTTGCGGAAATTACTTAGGCTGGTAATCTGGCGATCGCCAGGTTTTTTAGAGTGTTTTCGCTTGTCATGAAAGTTTCACATATTTTTTAAGAAAAATGCTAGTAGTTATACTGAATCTTTATCAAAACAATAAACTTTGAAGAGCCAGGAAAACGAAAAAACCCTTAAAGACCCCATGATTCGGTCGGTCTAGCTTTAAGTAGTTCTACTGAGACTTTATGAAGTTTTGGTTTAGATAAAACAAGCCAGACTTAAGGAAGATGCATAATCACTACTTTATTTAAACTCCCTTCATTTATGAGATTCATCTACCACCACAGAAATAGTAGAAAAAACTGTAAGTTCCATATCTAGAATGGATTGAAATTTTGAATCTATCTTTTGATAGATAAAGGGTGCTGTTAAGCTAATAACAGTCAAAATTACCCACACTCTCACACCAAAGACTGATTAAAGTCATTCTTGAAATTGACACGATCGATTTGTACAGGTTGCTTCAGCTCAATCGGGAGCGCAAGTATAGCGATAAACCATTTGGCACGCTAGGCGATCGCAGAGGGTAAAAAAATGATTAATTCAATGATGATTATTGGGGGCGTGACCTTATTCGTTGCGCTAGGAAGTCTCTTGTTTAGACCGCGCGATACTCAATGGGTCAAAAACTTGACCCGACCTAGTTGGCTTGTCTTTGAGCCTCTGATTCCGTTTATCTGGACGATTGTTTTTGCAGGCGGAGCTTTATCAGCAACCATAATTTGGGAACAAGATCCAGGTAGCCTCAAAACTTGGTTGTTGATGGCACTTTACCTACTCTTGGAAATTGTCACAGTCGCTTACATTCCTACCACGCTCAGACTCCGCAGCCTTACAGTCGGTACGCTATTAGGGGGATCGGGCGTTATTTTAGGGGTTCTTTTAGCATTGTTTGTATTACCGATTTCTGGATTATCGGCTCTTTTATTACTCCCCTATGTGCTTTGGAGTCCAGTTGGAACCTATACGACTTGGGAGATGATTCAACTGAATCCTGAGTCTATATAGTTAGGAAAGGCTTCTCAGCCGGTTTGAAATCTATTTGTAAAGACCCGAAACTTTGCCTCTCGACAGTCAGCGAAGACAGACTTCGTTTGATAAAAGCTCTCGCAATTTCTGCCCTCCTTCTTCTGAAGGGGGGCAGAAGTTGCGATTATAAACATCGCTAGGTACTTTCTCTCAACAAACCATGATGAATTTTCAACAAGTATTCGGTACAGAACCAGAAGTCGAAGCCAGCGCACCAGGACGAGTAAATCTACTAGGCGAACACACGGACTATAACGATGGATTTGTCCTCCCAACAGCTATCCCCCAAAAAACGACGGTACAATTGGGATTTAGCAAAGATGAACAGCACCACTTTTACTCTGCGGAACTTGACGAAAAAGTAGACGTTTTAGAAAGCACTCATACGCCGTCTAGTTTCGCAAGTTATGTATTTGGGTGTATCCGACTTTTAGAGCAGGAAGGTAACACTATCTTGCCGGTTAACGTGTATGTTACATCCTCCGTTCCTATTGGTTCGGGTTTGTCTAGCAGTGCGGCGTTGGAAGTGGCGACTCTCAGAGGATTGAGATCGCTTCTTTCACTTACTCTCGATGATGTGCAAATCGCCCAACTCGCACAACAGGCAGAAATTCACTATGCTGGCGTGCAATGCGGAATTATGGATCAGATGGCGTCCAGCCTTGCTGACACTGATTCGATGCTGTTTCTGGACACGCGCACGCTGGAACGTCAAGTTCTTCCTTTCCCAAAGGGAGCAGAAGTTGTGGTAATCGATAGCGGCGTACCTCGTACCCTGGCGGCAAGTGGCTACAACCAACGACGCGCTGATTGTGAGGAAGCAGCACGGTTGTTGGGAGTGAAGGCGCTCAGAGATATCACCGATCCGCAAGCTGTAGAATCTTTACCCGAACCGCTGCGGCGTCGCGCTCTTCATGTGGTTACAGAGGATAACCGGGTGCTGGAGGCGATACAGGGCGTCTCTCCGGAGCGCTTTGGCGAGTTGATGAATGCTTCTCATGCCAGTTTGCGGGACGATTACGAAGTTTCCGTACCGGCGTTGGATACCCTGGTGAGAATGTTGCAAGAAACCCGTGGCGTATTCGGCGCACGATTGACGGGTGCTGGGTTTGGGGGCGCTTGCGTTGCTTTGGTAGAGGTTGGGAAGGCGGAAGCGATCGCCCAAAATGTACTTCAACGCTACAACGGATCGGGTTACACCGGACGGATTCTGGTTCAGTAAGGCGAAGCTAGCGGTATACACTTTATACACTAGACCTCTTGCACGAATCAGCTAACCAGAGCTAGCTCAAAGTTGATGATGCCTGCGAGTAGATGCACTCGGCGCGTAAAGTGCCGCCGTCGATTCCGATAGCGCTCAGCCAA
>NZ_JACJOQ010000522.1:0-10450 GCF_014695635.1 Coleofasciculus sp. FACHB-712
TTTGGTTTGGCGATTGGGCTGGTTAGCAGTCTATTGGGGGTAGCTGGGGGTGAAATTATCATCCCCACACTCGTTTTTGCCTTCGGTGTAGATATGAAGACGGCAGGAACCGCGAGTTTGCTCATCAGTTTTCCAACTGTGTTAGTCGGGTTGATTCAATACGCCAGCCGGGGAGCATTCCGCGATCGCTCTCCGCTGAAAAATACGATTACTCCCATGAGTATCGGGTCAGTCATTGGAGCAATTATCGGAGGAATGCTGGCTGGAATCGTTCCAGCGTTAGCTCTAAAGCTTACTCTAGGAGTAATTTTAAATATTTCAGCGTTTCGAGTGTTTCACAAATCTAGATGAAGTACCACTCCTCTAGAGAGCTTAAACCGTATTTTTCATTAGTAGAGAACGCGATTAATCGCGTCTCTACAGGGGAGGCGGACTAGAAGCGCATAAGCTGCGCGATCGCCCTCGACAAAAGCCCTTGCCATAAGCCAGAGTTGTAACACTATTCAGCAGCCGTCAGAAATTAACGAATTGAGCAATAATCAATCTGCTGGGCGCTCAATGAATGAGACAGGAAAGCAAGATGAAACGATTTTTAACCGTGGTAGTTTCTCTAACTGGGCTGGTTTCCTACGCAGCCGTGGCGGGGGTGCCAGAGGCGGCTAAGGCTCAGGACGCGGCTTGCTTCATGGTAGCACCGGGGGGCAGAACGATAGATTTGGGGAGTCTCTGCGGCACCGATGAGGCGAACAAACGCGTCTTTCAAGCTAGGATCAAACGCCGCGCCGGTGGCACACCCGTCATTGATGTAACCTTTAATGGCGGGCAGACTTTTGAGATGATTGTAGACACCGGGGCTAGCGGTACGATGATTACCCGCCGGATGGCATCAGCATTGCGAGTGGTGCCGGTGAAGACTGTTAAGGCAGATACGGCGAGTGCAGTGGGAGTCGAGTTTCCCGTCGGCTATGTGCAATCGATTGCCGTGGATGGTGCTGTCGCTAACAAAGTGCTAGTTGCGATCGCTGGCCCAGAACAAGATATGGGATTGTTAGGACACGACTTCTTTGGCAATTACGATGTCACGATTAAACGCGATGTCGTCGAGTTCCACCGTCGCTAATGTTGTGTGGTGAGGCTATGCGGTGAGGCTGAATTTGGGGGAGAATCGCTCTTTGGGCACTTCTTTCGGCACGTTGATAATCGCGATCGCTGAAGCGATTTTCCCACCCTGCGCCTACGCACCCGCCTAATTTCTGCATACTTCCAACTTGAGTTGGGTTTTGTATTCGAGTCAACCGAGAACCGCGATAAACAGCGTTGATGAGTTCTCCAAAGAAGGCGATCGCTTCTGGCAATTATCTAGTACATTTATACTATTTACACACCAAGCCTTGAGACACTCGTATGGAACTCATCCAACGGACTACGCTTCTCTACCAAGCCGGGAGTTCAGATAAAGTCTACGAAGTCGATCTCTGCAAGACAGGTGAAAACCGCTACCTCGTTAACTTCCGATACGGACGACGCGGTACAACTCTCAAGGAAGGGACAAAGACGGTTCAGGCTGTACCTTTAGCCCAAGCGCAGCGAGTGTTCGATAAGCTGGTTGACTCCCAAATTCAGAAGGGCTATCGGGATGTCACCGCTGGGGCAGTTAGCGAGCCAGCTGCACCCGCACCAGTCCAAACTGCAAGTAATGTACCAATCACCAGCGACCCACGCCACCAAGCCATCCTCAACCGTTTGGCGAACCGGGACAATCGGAAATGGCCTCTGGAACGGGCAATTTGGCGGGCTGGCGAACTTAAAATTAGAGAAGCTACGCCGTTGTTAATTCAACTCATTAGAACTGGCGAAGCTTTGAGAGATTATTGCATCGCTTGGGCTTTGGGTTGGTGTGGGGATGAGAGTGCCATTCCCTTTGTCAGGGAACTTTCCCAGCATAAATCTGTTGCTGAATTCGTCCGCCGCATCGCCTGGGAAGCACTATTTAAATTATCAGATGAACAGACACAAGGGCAGATGCGTTCTGAGAAGATAGAACAACTGCCGTTAGAGTTGCGCGATTTAGCCCGAAATGGAACAGCAGAAACATTTGCAACTACACTTCGCGATTATTTAAATAGCAGCGATTACAGGCATTTTTCCGTTCTCGATACTATTTATCAAATTGATAACCAATACGTGCGTCCAGCACTACTCGATATTTTATGCGAAACACCTTTTAAATCTAACTACTTCCAGCGAATTCGCCATATTTTTAAGATAGCTGAGTATCGCCATGATGCAGAAGTTTTCGGAATCCTTGCTTATGCCTTTGAGAAAGAACCGGGGACGTTTAATAATCAGCAAACGGGTTGGCAATGGGACTCAGTGAAGCGCGAATATTATAGTAGCGGGAAACGTCACACTGAAGAACTTAAGAGTCCGCAGTCGAAAAAAGCTTACAGCCAACAAACTCGTGAATATCTGCGGCGGCGAGTTTGGCGTACTCTTAAAACTTTGGGTGAAGAAAGCGATTCTAACTATATCAATCTTGCAGTCAATATTCTCCTACAGTATTCGGATGATGACGCTCAACCAGCCAAGCAGTCAACTTTCAGGAGATGGAACGGACAACGCCGTTCCTATGAAAGCTTTACTAGAGGTTGGGATACTTATGCTGGCTACCTAATTTTTAATCATATTCTTTACGAAAACAGTCCCCGCTATGCCTCCCATCCTAAAGCATGGCGTTGTCAAGATGGTTACAAACCGGGAGATCCAGAACCGCAAGTAAGAGAAGAAGCTTTTTCCGAACTTTGGCAGCAAAACCCAGCAGCACTTGTACAGTTATTAATAGAAAGTGATTGCCGTCCCGTTCATCATTTTGCAGTTAAAGCGTTGCGCGTCTGCAAAGAATTTTGCGATCGCCTTGACACAGACACATTAATCAAATTCCTGAATAAACCTTACGAAATAACCGCCGAATTCGGCTTTTTACTGGCACGCGATCGCTACGACCCCGCCCAGCCCAACAGTACATTAGTCCTGGCTCTTGCTAATTGTGCATTCCCAGAAGCACGTACACAAGCCTATCGTTGGATCGAACAGCAACGAGAATTCTTTTTTGAATCCAGCGACTTTATCGCGGGTTTAGTGACCAGTCAACAAGCTGATACCCGTGCTTTTGCGCGAAGGTTACTAAGTTCATCAATTTTAACCGATACCACCGCCAGGGTACTCATCGGAAGAATTATTGCTGCTGTGTTGGCACTAGAACCTACGCAAACAGATAGTTCAAGAGAAATTAGTGAAACTTTGTTGCTCTGTTTTGCGCCGCAACTGCGTAATTTGGGGTTGGGTGTAATCCTCGATTTACTGAATCATCCGATGGCGGAAATTCAAGAATTAGGCGCAATAATTTTATTAAATCATGAAATTCGTGCAGTTGACTTGCCACCAGATTTAATTGAATTATTATTAGAATCGCCTTATGAAGCTGTGCGTGGCATTGGGGTGAGGATTTTTGGACAATTACCTGATGAGAGATTGTTAAGCGATCGCATCCTCATCGTCTCAATGGCAATTAACGCTGTCGCTGATATCCGCAATGCAATCCGTCCGGTGATTCGACGTTTGGCAACCAATCAACTCAATTTTAGCGCCGAGTTAGCGGCTGACTTGATTGATGTCTTAATTACGCCAGAACGACACGAAGGTGTTCACAAATATTTATTGGGTTTGTTGCGAGAAGATATCCCCGGATGGATGTCTAACATCAGCAAAGAACGTGCGATGCAGCTTCTTCGCGCTAAATCATTAGTCGCCCAGGAATTGGGGGGTTTGGTTTTGCAAGAAAATAGCGATCGCTTTCTTCCCGACTTCGAGACAAGTGAGATTGTCAAGCTGGCAAATCACGAAATTTTATCAGTGCGTGAAGCAGCAAGAGAAATGTTTTTAAAAACCTTAAACCGCATCCACACCGACTCCCAAGAAATGTTATCAGCAGTGCGACTACTAGAATCAAAGTGGGATGATTCGCGAGAATTTGCATCTAGAATTTTTCGCACAGATTTCACCAATGAAGATTGGACACCAGAAGTAATGGTTAGCGTCTGTGACAGCATTCGCGAAGATGTCCGTTCTTTTGGGCGCGATTTAGTAACTCGCAACTTCAAAGAAACAGATGGACAAGAATACTTACTCAAATTCAGCGAACATCCCTCAACAGATATGCAGACCTTTGCTACTAACTATCTAGAAAACCATGCTGTAAATAATTCCCAACGGTTACGAGAACTAACGCCATACTTTATCAGCGTCCTGTCCGGTGTCAATCGGGGAAGAGTTTCCAAACAAAGAATATTTGCTTTTCTAGATACCGAAGCCCAAAAAAGCGAGGAAGCTGCACAAATTGTCACTGAAATTCTCACCCGACAATCTGTCACAATGGCAATCGGCGACAAAGCCACAGCAATTCAGATAATGCTGAAAATTCAAAAAGCTTATCCTCAGATATCCTTACCCATTCAGGTAAAACCAGTTGTCCAAGTTAGAACTTAGTTAGATAGGAGAAACACCATAATATTAGGATCGAGTATCTGCTTTTTGGAGATTTATTATGGGAATGAGAGGAGACTATAGACGGGTTACGACAGAGCGGCTTGCTGAATTGCAACAAAATCCTGATTCTATTCTGGGCTTTTTATTCCCTGATGATGGTGCTAAATATTCAGATAAAAGTTATCTGGATATAGACAAAGCTTGGCATGGTATCCACTTTTTGCTTACTGGAACAAAGTACGAAGGCGAAACTCCCCTAGTCAATGTGGTGATGGGAGGTTCCCCACTAGATGATCCAGATAATCCTCAGTTTGATTATGGCCCAGCGTGTTTTCTAATACCTGAAGAAGTACAAGAAGTGGCAGAAGCATTATCACAAATTTCTGAAGCAGACTTGCAAGCACGTTTTCATCCTTCAGCACTTTCCGCAGCTAACATTTATCCAAATATATGGGAAAGGGGAACTGATGAATTCGAGTATTTAATGTTCTACTATCTTCAACTAGTCAAGTTTTTTCAAGATGCCGCAAAGTTTAGGAATGCTATAGTATTCTACATTGCGTAAGCCAACTAATAAATATTTAGAGAAATGCGATTTTTTTATGTCAACTGTATATTTTAAGAGGTGAAATATGACCGCAGAACCTATACTATCATCTGGTAAATTTTCTAGCTTATACGAGGCAGATTTCTATAGGTGGACGCAAGAGCAAGTAAAGTTGCTTCGAGAAGGAAAATTGAGTAGTTTAGATATCCAAAACTTGGCGGAGGAGATTGAGTCTTTGGGCAGGCAGGAACGACGGGAGTTAAGGAACCGTTTGGGAATTTTGTTAGGTCATTTACTTAAGTGGGAATTTCAGTCTAGTCACCGTTCTAAAAGTTGGCTTGCCACAATTCGAGAGCAGCGATACCAAATTTTAAAATTGCTTGAAGAAAGCCCTAGTTTGCAGACTTATTTACCTACTGCACTAGAGGAAGCCTATCCAAGCGCCTTAAATTTAGCTATTGGCGAAACATCATTAGATTATGTAGACTTTCCTCCTATTTGTCCTTATGACTTAGAGCGAGAAGTATTGAATTCTTCATTTTTTCCTGGCGAAGCTTGATAAGCGAGGCGGAGCCTCTCAAACCTCGCTTCTAGGTTGAATCTGCGTTCATCTGCGGTTAAAAATTATCCTTCATCACTTCGCGAGATTATGGAATTTAACTACAGCTACAACGGAAACACATCGGTTAATGAAAGCGGCGCAAACACCCAAATTTCCTTTTCTCCCGATACTAAACGCGAACCCACGTACTTTATCGGAGAATTGCGTCAGAATGTCGCCTTTCGGGAGGCAATTAGCGCCTTACATGATGTTGTCGTCTCCGATATGCGGTTCAAACCCAAAGACAAAACGGCATATAAAGAATGGGCAGCAAAACAACAGGATCTAGACTGGCAACTCATCGCCGCACAACGCGAAGAAGTTGCGAATCAAATCAAGCCGTTGCAGGATGAACTTAATCAATTAAGCCAGCATAGTTACCAGCGGCGGGAACCTTTCTACAAGGCACAACGCCGCTATTTTGATTACATTTATCAAAAAGACCGCGATGCTTGGTTTGTTCTCGATCCGGTGATTACTGTTCATCCCGATGAAGTATTTTTTGAATGTTTCAGTCAGGATGAATCCAGTTATGGCCGTCTCGGTGCCAGCTACGAGGTTTTTCAAAATATCAACGAGTTTGCCTGCGGTACGACTAATATTGATTACTCAGCGGCACTTTACGACGAGTTTAAAAAAATCCGCAGTTACAAAAATACCAAATTTGAAATAGATCCCTCTGGTTTTGAAGTTCAAACTACGCACGAAGAAACTTTTAAAGAAGTCAAAATCGATTTACCCGACAGTTGGGTAAGAGGTTTTTTGCAAGTTAGTTCGGCGATGTCTTTACCAGCAACGCGAGTTGATTTGCATCCGATGGATATTTACAATATGTGCTTTGTGCTGCGTCGCCACAAGGAAAAGCAAGGGCCTCGCAGTATGCGCTACCATCTTAAACCTGGGGAACCCGTGCGGGTGACATTCGATCCGTGGGGAATAGAAATCGTTTGTGCGCGATCGCTCTACACTGGATCGCAATCACAAGAAATCCGCGTTTGGGGACGCCGCCGTCTCCACATCCTCGAACGTCTCATCCCCGTGGCGAAAAAGTTTACCGTTCACCTACTCGGTACGGGTATGCCTTCCTTCTACGTCGCTGACTTAGGCGATATGTCTTTTACCCTCGGTTTATCGGGATGGACGGCAAATGACTGGTCGCAATCTGGTAACTTTGACTTGATGGCACCCCGCGCCGACATCGACAAATGGACGCAGCAACAAATTTTCGAGGCGCTGAAGAAGAATTGGGTAGAAAGTCCCGACTCGCTTGCGGAACGCCTTGGTTTAAACCGTGCCGTAGTTCTCGGTGCTTTAAGTGCTTATACGCAAGCGGGACGTGCGATTTATGACTTAAATAAGCAAGTTTATCGAGTGCGGGAACTGACGCGAGAACCTTTGCCGATGGAACGCCTGCGCTTTGCCAATGAGCGAGAAGAGAAGGCTACCCGTTTCTTGGTTTACAATGCTGTGCAGGTGACTAATGTTACCAGCGATGCTACGAGAGCGTTTACTCTGCAAGGTAATGTTTCAGACAAAGATAAAACCTTGACTCCTTTATTGACAGTTGACGTAGATGAGCGTATAATGTCCGCAGAATGTACTTGCAACTGGCATCAACAGAATAAACTGTACAAAGGCCCTTGCGAACACATTCTGGCGTTGCGAATGCAACACGCCCGTCAGTATTGACGAATCACGCGCACCTAATCAGTTGGTAAACAGCCTTGCAATCCGGACGATGGATCGTCGTCCTTGCGTTTAGCCTAGCGATGCACCACTAGCCTGCTCTTAACTGTGCGGTCATTCAGGGCTACCCCCTTTCCCGGTGGGACTTCCCTGAAGTGTAAGAAGGGGGTAGCCCTGAGACCGCTTGAGTTGAGCAATCTAGTCCTGAGATGTTTACGAAGGGGCAACCAACTGATAGCTGCGCGTAATTTTTTTATTTCAGCTTTTATTAGTGCAGACTTTACCTACACAATAACTACGCAAATCTAAACTTTAATGACATCTGCATCAGATAGAAATTACTTAAACGTTAAATACCTCAAGCTGGTAAACAATACTATTCGTAAAAGAAAAGAGTGGTCTTACGAGAAATGTCTGAGAAACCATGAGTTCGAGTTGCATTGGGCAGTGAACGAAAGCAGTAAGCAAGGTAAGAGCCAGGAAGAAATTAAGAGGATGCTGGCGGGTAAGGAAAGAGATGCCAAAAAAGCCAGTAAGGGTGATCGCATAGTCTTGTGTCAAAATCATTTCTCTCATGGTCATCGCGTAACCCATGTGGTTGAAATAGTAAATCATCCTGATGAAGCTGAGTGCCAAAATGGTATATGGACACGTCGAGTTCAGGTAGTGTGGGTGGTTCCAAGACCTTTGGAGGAGTGGAATGACAAAGCACCGTGGACAAAAGAGGTAATCGGCGAAAAATTTTCATTCAAGGGTGGCAACTTAGTCAGCATTAATGCACCAACTATTGACCTTAACTTAGATATGCTGAGGACTCATTTGGTAGGTGGGCGTGACTAGAAAATTAGACACTACATATAGCGGTTTGTTGCGATGCCTGCCTATATCTAGTGCTTTTACCAAAATCTTGGTACAATAATCCGATCGCGCGCCTTAGCTCAATTGGTAAACAGCCTTGCAATCCGGACGATGGATCGTCGTCCTTGCGTTTAGTTTAGACACGCATCACTAGACTGCTCTTTACTAAGCGGAGCCACCCCGGAGTATTACGGTTTGGTTTCCGTGAAATTACTAGCCTACCCAGAGCATTACGGGTGAGTTTCACCAACTAATGACTCCACTGGTTAGGGCTGGCTCCGCTGAGTAGAGCAATCTAGTCCTGAGGGGTTTACGAAGGGGCAACCAACTGATAGCGGCGCGTGATTTTTCTTACAAGTAATGATTTCTCTGATTCCTAGTCAAATGCTGGGAATGATTTCTTGCAGGCTCCAGCCTCCATTAATTCCAGGTTTCAGGGATTATTGTGCTGTTGAATAGAGTACATATGTACTATAATTGCGGAAACGCATCGCTACTTCTACAAATATGTCAGATCAGCCTCGTACCCGCCAGGAACTCTACGATCGCATCCGACAAACGGGCAAAGAGGAATTTATCCTCGAAGAGATGATACGTTATGGGTTCTGGCCTGCACAAGGCGAGATACCCCAAGATCCAGCCGATGACATTCGGCGGATGGGGGAGATCCGGCGAGAACTGGAGCAACTGCGGCAGGAAAGTTCGCGCCTTCACAACGAAAAGCAACTTCGCAAGCAGCTACTCAAACAACGCCTCGCCGAGTCGCGGCGCAAGCGACAGGAAACGAAGGAACGGCGGGAACGGGAACGGCAAGAACGAGCGGAAGAGTGGCGGCAAAGAAAAGAGCGAGAAATCCTTTATCTCGGTGAAGATGTCTCAGGTGGACTTAACTATACTGAGTGCGATGAGGAAAGGTTGCGAAGTTATGGATTACCTTTGTGCGGTACACCCTACGAAATTGCCGCTGCAATGGGAATTACTGTGGGACAATTGCGCTTTCTCGCTTTTTCCCGCAAGACTTCGACAATTTCTCACTATATCCGCTTCAAGATTCCTAAAAAAACGGGTGGAGAAAGGCTAATTTCCGCACCGATGCCACGCTTGAAGCAGGCACAGCATTGGATTTTGGGCAATATTTTGGAAAAGCTGGAACTGCACGATGCAGCTCATGGTTTTAGACGCGATCGCTCTATTGTCAGCAACGCTCAACCTCACGTAAAACGCGACGTAATTATTAACTTTGACCTGAAAGATTTCTTTCCGTCAATTTCCTATAAGCGCGTGAAAGGACTTTTTAAATCATTCGGTTATTCGGAAGCTGCGGCAACAATTTTTGGGTTGCTGTGTACCCAACCGGATATCGAGGAGGTTGAATTAGACGGCAAAACTTATTATGTAGCACTCACAGATCGACATTTACCCCAAGGTTCGCCAGCTTCTCCAGCAATTACTAATCTAATGTGTCGCCGCTTAGATAAACGACTTACCAGTATGGCTGACGAATTCGGTTTTGTTTATACTCGCTACGCTGACGACTTAACTTTTTCAGCTTCTGGTGACAGTCTCCGAAATATCTGCAATATTCTCAAACGCACTCAGTCAATCGTGGCTTATGAAGGGTTTTCGATCAACGAACAGAAGACTAGAATATTGCGGAAAAATCGGCAGCAAGAAGTTACTGGAGTTGTCGTGAATGATTATCCAAATGTTTCTAAAAAAGAGCTAAAATGCTTCCGCTCTACTTTATTCCAAATCGAGAAAGATGGCTTAGAAGGTAAACATTGGGGAAATGCTGATAATGTGATGGCTTCAATTCAGGGCTATGCCAATTTCGTCGCTATGGTTAATCCGCAAAAGGGTCTTGAGTTTCAAGAGCAGATACGACGAATTCGAGATAAATACAGACGGTAATACTGAAAAAAGTTATCACGGGTTAGCGATATATCTGTAGGGGCATGGCAATGCCATGCCCCTACAGATTTTGATTTTGCCGGAATTTCAAAAATATGCAATTTTCTCTATAAAAAATCCGAAATGTCTATCTTTACTCTTGTAGTTTATCTAAGTCACAAATCACCAAAACGGCATTCTCGACTCGATGCTAGAAACTGCACAAAATATCTAGAGGACGCTACAAATGAAAGCAACTTACTCCCTGAGTCAATCGCTTATTGCAGCCGCTACCCCGTCCACCGTAGACTTGATTGTTAGTT
>NZ_JACJOQ010000523.1:0-11428 GCF_014695635.1 Coleofasciculus sp. FACHB-712
ATTTTTGCCCTCTAGTTCTTCAGTCCGTTCTGCTACCCGTCTTTCCAAAGTCTGGCGAGCGAACTCCAATTCTTGAGTATAATTTGCAACTCGTTGAATGAGGGTGTTGAAGGAAATCGCTAATACTCCAACTTCATCTTGAGTAAGGACAGGAGCTTGCAGGTCAAAATTAGCTTCCTCATTCGCTTGAGTCACTACTTTAGTAACTGCTTCAATCGGATGAGCGATCGCGCGACTGGTATAAATGGCGATCGCGGTTGCGATCGCACTCGACAGTAGCATGGCAGCGATCGTAACCTGGGTTCCTACCTTTTCTGCCTTTTCTAGACCCTCATAGGCTTCTTCTTCTGCCTTGTGAGCGTTTGTAATTAAGATTTCTACGTCTTCTGAAAAGTTGTCAAACTCAGTAGCTACTTTATTATTCGTAAAAGCGATCAGTACCTGCTGTGCGGCTGAAACATCCTGCGTTTTTAAATTCAACTCATTAATTTTTTTAAGGAGAGATTCTACTTGCTGAAAGTAACTTTCTACCGGATTCTGGTTATTTTGAAGAAATTGCTTCAAATCCCGGCGATTAGTTCTATCTGCTAAAGCTCTGATTTCAGATAGCCGATTCTCAACCTCCGCTTTATGCTCCATGAAATGAGCATAGTGTTCCCTAAATACCTCTGGTTGCGATATTAAAGAAATAAATTGTTGCTGGTGGTTTCGTGCCTCTAGGACGTTAAACCTCAAGTCATTGAAAAGAAGTGTTTCCTTATGTACCCTCTCTAGATTCTCCCTAGATTGATCTTCATAGTAATAATCTCCTACCGTACGTCCTATGGCGGTTCCTACAATCGCCACAGCCAGAGTTAGGGCATATCCAAAACCAATTTTCTTTCGGATACTGAGACGATGGAGCAATCGGTTTGCCCAGTCTGGAGAAGGTTCTGGGGGTCTGAGTTGGCTTTGTGGCTCAGACTTAGCAGCAACGACCCGTTCGTGTGGGGTAAAGCTAGCGTCTGGAGATGGCATAGTCGAAATTCCAGTGGGATACTCAATGATAGTTTTCCCTTAAAAATATTTAATCTAACAATAGATAAATATTAGATTTTGTCTGACCTAAGCCGCTAATGTTTATTTCTTACCTACTTCCTTAGCTTTCGCAAAGCTAAACTAACTGGTTGATTAAACTCCCGCCTCTAACAACAAGGGTTGGATTGTCTCCCAAGTTAATCCTTGCTCTATATACTGGGGAGTTTCGGGATTGTAAGGGGAAAGAACTCTATCAATAGAGATAATCGATGCCTTATCTGGTAGCACCGGCACATCCGGATCGAACGCTGTTGGGCGCATCAAAGAACTAGAATATCCTTTAAAGATGGCAATTTTGTCTTCTTCTCCAGCAATTTCAGCCGTGACAACCAGGACTTCATGAGGGCGCTTGGCGGTGTATCGCTCTAGACGCTGCCCAACAGCATTACTCATATTTGATGCGGGGTGTAAAAGGTTAAGGACAAACAATTAAAAAGCCAAAATTAAAAAATCAATATTTTTTAATTTTTAATTTTTAATTGTTTTTACTGTTCCATTGCTGAGCGTCCCTCCTTGCCCAGCCGGATCAAGACAAAATAACTCAAGTAAAGTACATAAATCACCAATCCCACCATCGCCAAAAAGCCTAAAAATCGAGGTGTATAACTGGGATGGAAATACTGTTTGTACATCCTAGGTGCTTCTAACCAAACGTCACAAAATGGTTTCTGGATTGCTCCTGGGGAAAATGCACAAGACAGGAAAGGAAGGAAAGCTAAAGCGCCCAATGTTAAATAAACACTGACAGCCCAACGCCACGCTGTTAGCACTAGCTTTAGAGGACGCAGTGGTTGATCGTCAATTTCATCGTTGATATCTACCCAAAACCAGAGTGATATGGGAATCAACAGGCGGGCAAAGAAAGACGACACGTAGGAAATAGGCCATCCAGCAATCATCAAGTAAATTGTAATCGCCAGTAGACTAGAAACCCGCCAGTAGATGATTAACAAGCGCACCATTGCATCGGCTTTCTGGATAAAAGCCCAGATCAGCAGAATCAGCGGAATGATAACAGTAAATAGTAGCGCTAGTCGGTAGTCCATCCAAACTAACGGTCGAAACCAGAGGTTGTCATTGTCCATTGGCTGTGTATGGCAGAAAGGGGAATTTTACCCACTCATTTTAACTGTCTAGGTGCAACTGCCACTCAACGAATCTCGTTGCTCTAATTGCCTGCAACAGCTCCCTACACTTGAGGAAAGGGAATTTTTTCTCTTTCCCTTATCTTTACTTTCCCGCTCCAAAACTGCTTCTTTTTCACTTGTGGGGGCAGGGAGCTTAGATTCGTTTCCCGATTGCTCAGTAGGGGCAGGGAAACCCCTGCGCTACTTTTTTGGCTTACGCGAGAAGCCGCTTCAGAGCGATCGCATCTGTCGCATTCAAACAAGTATTCGTATAAATAGCTACACAAAACAAAAAAACAAGCAACTCGAACGACTTCAATCAGGTTCTTGTTGCTTGTTAAGTGCCGGAAATTTATCCGGTGAATTTGTGCGGCGAACACCAGCTCGGGCTGGTGACATTTAGCACCAGATTAAATTATTCTTCGTAGACCCGGCACTCATCTGCTCCTGGGTTAGCGTCACAATACCGCTCCAAAGAATTCTTCGGCTTGGTGTCCCGCTGATGGGATGCTTCTGCTTGCAATTCTTCAACGGCATCCCAGGCAGCCGCACACTCACCGGAACCTGCGCCCTTTGTATCGCACACAGTCCGGGCTTGCTCGCGCTCTTGTTCAATTTGGTCTTGGATGTTGCTCATAATTCTCGTCCCCGTTTCTTGTTTTAATTCAGGAAACCTGGTGAATTTCGACCGTTATCGGTAATCTCCAATCAGGTGTTCTGCTCGCTGACTCTAAGTTTTCAGTCGTTCTTTCTTTGTCATATCAGCAAGTGACAGCACCTGAACAGGATCGATCTTTATCTTTTAAGATTTGGTCGTTTCTGACTCACCGAGGTGCCAGTATACACTTAACCGGCTAATCTATGGTTATCTTCACCATATTAACTAATGTTAAGGCGCTACTGCCACTCGCCAACTCCTCCCCTAGGGTTGAAGTAAGGGACTCTACAACCTGTGCCTTGCGAGTGTTAGGGTAATGATAAGGCTTTGATACCCTGCCAATCCGCCCAAGAGCATTGGCTTACAAAAGCGCATTTTTGTGTAATCCCTATGGCTAAGCAGATCAAGTGGACGAACGCCTTATCAACCCGTCCGTCTTTGGAAGCGGCAGTGGCAGAAGTGGTTGAACGTACGACTCTGGCGTTGCAGGCATCGGCTGACTTGGGGCTGGTGTTCATCTCGTCTGCCTATGCGAGTGAATATTCACGGCTGATGCCATTGTTGCAAGAACAACTTAATATCAAAGCGCTGATTGGCTGTGGTGGCGGCGGCATCATTGGCATGAATTCGCAGGACGAAGTGGAAGAAGTCGAACAAGAACCCGCATTAAGCCTTAGCTTGGTTCATCTTCCTGGAGTCAATGTTCGCGCATTTGAGATTTCTAGCGATGCTCTGCCTGACCTGGATAGCTCACCGGATAATTGGGTTGACCTGATTGGCGTATCACCCGCTGATGAACCCCAGTTCATCTTGTTAGCCGATCCTTTCTCTTCCAAGATTAATGACTTACTTCAAGGACTGGATTTTGCTTATCCAGGCTCGGTGAAAGTGGGGGGACTGGCTAGCACTGGCAGTTTGGGTAACAACACGGGTTTATTTTGTAACTACCAGCTCTACCGCGAAGGAACGGTTGGCGTCGCTTTAAGCGGCAATATTGTAATGGAAACAATTGTGGCACAGGGCTGTCGCCCGATTGGGAAGCCTTATCGAATCACGAAAGGAGAACGAAATATTCTTCTGGAACTGACTCCCCAAGAGGATAGTGCCAATGTGAATGACTGTGCCGGAAAATCTGGGACGCCTCTGGAAATCTTACAGGATTTAATCGAGAATTTGAGCGAGGCAGACCGACAGTTAGCACAGCATTCGCTGTTTGTAGGCTTAGTGGGGGACGAATTTAAGTTAAACCTGGAGCCGGGAGATTTTTTGATCCGCAACTTACTGGGCGTAGATCCTAGAGTGGGGGCGATCGCAATTGGCGATCGCGTCCGCCCCGGTCAGCGCATCCAATTCCACCTCCGAGACGCCCTAACCTCCGCAGAAGACTTAGAACTCCTCCTCCAGCGCTATCAAAAACAGGCACCTAACGATTCTCCATCTGCCGGTGCTTTGATGTTCTCCTGCCTGGGGCGAGGAGAAGGGCTTTATGGGCAGCCTAACTTTGACTCCGAGCTATTTCGTCGCTATCTAAAAGACATCCCCCTGGCGGGTTTCTTCTGTAATGGTGAAATTGGCCCTGTAGGAGGAAGTACCTTCCTGCATGGATACACTTCAGTCTTTGGTATTTGTCGCCAAAAATAAATTGATTACAGTTTGGAAACTTTATACCTCAAGACGGGGAACAGGTAATTCCTGAAAAAACAATTACCGATTACCAGTTCCCAAACTATTTGTTTCACAATTCCGGCACAGTTAAATTAAATGTTGCTGGAATCGGTAAGTTTAAGACCCCCAACTTTTACTAAATTCTCAGCCGTACCATTGCGTTTGGAAACAACCTTAGCCGGTACACCTACAGCAACCGAATAAGGAGGAATATCTTTAGTTACGACTGCGCCTGCACCGATGACACTACCCTTACCAATCGTGACTCCATCCACGACGGTTACTTTGCTTCCCAGCCAACAATCATCTTCAATCACAATTCCCTTGCAGGTATCACCTTGGCTGACAATCGGACTTGTGGCATCGGCAAAGTTATGATTGCTAGCATAAATGGTGGTATGCGAAGAAATTAAACAGTCTCTGCCAACTTTGATTTGACTGCCAGATAAACAAGTGTATGGACCAACATACGTATTGTTTCCAATTTCAATGCAACCTCCAGGCATAACTTTGATATCAACACCACGGTCGAGCCTAACCCGCTTTTTCAGACAAATTTTACTGTTTTGACCACCAGCATATAAATAAATATTTCTGCCTAGGGACACCTCCTCTTCAAGATAAATTCGACTATTCTGGTCGCCGCTTTCTAAGAGAGTTCCCCGAAAAATTTTAACTTTATCTCCAATTTCAATACAACCAGCGCGAATAAACTCAACACCTGGTTGAATCAAAACAGACTTACCTATACGGCCTAAAATACTCCGGTAAAAAAAGTTTCGCAGTTTTAAACCGATTGATAAGGGGAACCACCCAAAAAATGTAATGAATAAAGATTCTTTCTGACGGTTCCATTGGGAAGGATAACGGTAATTTTGAATGTCCATTGCTGTTTCTGTCAAATCTGATTTGGGTAATAACAGATATCAAGCGATCTGTAACAGGAATTGAGTTTTGCTCAGCAGCAGGAAGGCTATTTAAAATAGCCTTCTCAATTAAATTGTTAAGAGTCTGCAACTAAAATTCCCTGTTTTATTTCGCGTTCGCAAACGCTATTTCGCTGAGAAATCACCCTAGCAGGAACACCAACTGCAACTGAGTAAGGGGGAATATCTTTGGTTACAACTGCGCCTGCGCCGATGACGCTTCCCTTTCCAATGGTGACTCCATCCAAGACTTTGACTCCACTGCCTAGCCAACAGTCATCTTCAATCACAATTCCTTTGCAAGTGATACCTTGCTTCCAGATATAAACTGTAGGATCTGCAAAGTTATGATTGTTGGCATAAATTCCTACGTGTGATGCGATTAAACAGAATTTGCCAATTTTGATATGACCTGGGCCACCTAAACAGGTGTAGGGAGAAATATGCGTTCGTTCCCCAACTACAATATTGCAGTTACCTCGTTCGGTAACATTAATATCAACGCCTCGATCGAGGCATACTAAATCTCCCAGAGAAATCTTACTGTTTTCGCCGCTAGCGTTTAGGCGAACGTCTCGAAGAATTTTGACATTGTCTCCAACTTCAATAGAAGAAGCATTCAACAATTCAACTCCACTTTGAATGTATAGAGCTTTACCTACCCGACCTAAAATTGTTGGGTAGAGTAGTCTTCGCAGCATCGTACCCAACGGTCGCCGAATTCCTCCTATTAAGGTAATTAAGAGGAATTCGTTCATCCGCGACCACCGGGAATGTGATAAAGATTGAAATTTTTCAGCACTTATGTTGTTAGTCATGGTAAATGCACTCCAAAATCATCCTAAGGAAAACTAACATTTGATGATTTGTAGGAGTAACTATCTCTTGAACGAAATCAGTACAGCTTCAGCAAGCTTGTCTTTGACTTCAAGCCATCAACCTAAGGTAGCGAGCAGAGGTAAGATTCTATGAAAAAGCTGGAGTTGTTGTTAACTTACAGTCATTTCAAAAGTAATGCCCGTTCGATACAACAGACTCTTACTCGTGTTAGTTTCAATGCCCCCAAACCCCAGGAAGCTTAGAAGCCTAAGCTATAGGCTTTAAAGATAGTTACTATGAGCAAGCAAAATTTTCACTTATGCTTACTAAAATCCTGAAAATTTTAGGAAACTAGCTTAGTTTCTTTTCACTGCGATCGCCTAATCGTCTGGCATCGCCTCTAAACCGCCTTAACTAAGGAGGAGTATCTCCAACTTCAGCCATCACATTAAATTCCACCATCGGTGCAAACAACATGGCACTTCCGCGATGGCTATGACGACTTTCTTCTATCCAGTTTCGTTGGTCTACTACTAAGGTCACGATGTAGAGCGTGGATTTAGAGACTTGTATCTAGACTGAGAATGAGCTTAAGCAATGCTATGGCACTTTAGAGACACTTTACTGAAGGTAAAGATTGAACAGCATCTTACTAAAGATAGATCAAAGAGCTGATGAATTAGGTTATAGAGATAAAGTTGTGTAATTGTCAATGAGGGCGGGGGTGCCATCGGGAGCGATCGCGCCAAATGACTCGAAATAACGCTTTGCGACTGGGGGGAAGTGGGAGAAATCAAATAAAGCATCCCCCTTGGCAACATCTGCCCAGAAATAGCGTAAATTGGAGGCGAGTCCCTCTGCCTCTGTCATCGGGATATTTAAGGGTGGCTCAGTCAGCAACTTGAGCATGAAGGGAAGCGAGCGATCGCCCATCCAATCTCGTGAGAATTGTGGCAGCGTTGGGAAATGGGGGACAGATTCCACCCGATGCGACTCAATCTGCAAGGATTTTTTGCCTTGGTTATCGGTGCGGAAGTTCAAGCTCCGGTAGGGATGAGGATAGCTAACCAGAGAACCTGTCGTGATTTCATAAACACCGCGATCGCGAGCAATATCCTGAATATGCAAATGCCCTGTAAAAATTAGATTTACCCCCGCCTCGCGGAGCATTTGCAGCAGCACTGGCGCATTCTCTAACATATACCGATGCCCTAGCTGGTGGGTGGATTGTCCGGGTAGATGCTCGACGACGTTGTGATGCACCATCACCATCACTAACTCATCATTAATCTCTTTGAGATGTTGTTGCAGCCATGCCAACTGAGCATCATCCAAACGCCCTATCTGTTTCCCGCGATCGCTAAAATTATTGGAATTCAGCCCAATTAAACGCACTCCGGGTAGAATTTGAGTCGTGTAATACAGTTGCTCCGGATGCTCGTAGCCAAACTGTTGGTAATAGCGGGGAAACTCTTGGAGTCCAATGGCGCTATCAGTAGGGAGTAAACTGGGTACATCATGATTCCCCGGCACCACGTAGACGGGGAAAGGGAGCTTCAAGAGGCGTTTTTGCAGCCAAGCATGATTTTCTGGTTCCCCATCCTGCGTTAAGTCTCCCGGTATCAACAGAAAATCTAAGTTGAGTTGTTCCAGATGTCTCAGTACAATCTCCAATGCTGGGATGCTGACTTCTACCATGTGAAAACGGCTGGGATGATCCGTAATCGTGTCAGGAAGTGCAATGTGTAAGTCGCTGATGACAGCAAAACGAAAATTGAGACTCATAGCGCCAACGCAAAAATGGATGAGGGAATGTGATAATAGCGATCCCCGTCGATCATAACCTTTGGTACATTCTCTTCCGCACGCGAAGCAGTTAGTGCGCCAAGTTCGCATCAAAACCTAACCCTCAACCTCCTTCCCTACCAGGAAAGGGAGGCGAAATGCGCTCTGGAGGCTAAAATATTCCTGTTTCTTCTCCTTGTAGGAGAGAGTTAGGGAGAGGGAAAAACTTTGTGTTGAATAATATTAGTTACTAAATCGCTAACATCCAAAAAAGGAGTTTCATATTGTCACCCGTCCGAGTTCGCCAACACGTTAATCCACTTTCCGCCAAGTATCAAACGCCGGTAAATCCTCCCGACTGGCAGAATATTTATGCCGATCCGACAAAGCCGCTGCATTTAGATATTGGTTGCGCTAAGGGGCGGTTTTTATTGAAAATGGCGACGGTAGAACCCGATTGGAATTATCTGGGTTTAGAAATTCGAGAAACGTTGGTAGAAGAAGCCAATGAATGGAGACAGCAGGCGCAATTAGAAAATCTTTACTACTTATTTTGTAATGCCAATAACTCATTAAATCCTATTTTGAGTTCCTTGCCAGTCGGCACCTTGCAGCGCGTCACCATTCAATTTCCCGATCCGTGGTTTAAAAATCGACACGCCAAACGCCGCGTGGTGCAGCCAGAAATGCTCGAAGTTTTGGCAAAGTACCTGGTTAGTGGAGGAGTAGTTTGTGTTCAGTCAGATGTTGAGGCGATCGCAGTGGAAATGCGCGATCGCTTCTCCTGTTCCCCAGCCTTTCAAAGACAGGGAGGCGATGACTGGTTAGACACAAATCCCCTGCCAGTGCCAACTGAGCGCGAAATCAGTACCCTTTCTCGCGGCGAACCCGTTTATCGCGCTTTATTTATCAGGAGTTGAATTTTGAGGGTTGAGTTTTTAATGATTAGAAAAAGAGAGCATTTTCAAACTCATTACTCAACCCTAAACCTTCCAGACTTTCCTAAATCCAATTCGGCACCCACTGGCGTAACCAAGGTGGCACAGACCGAACATTGAAGCGCGGTATCAAGATTTGATAATCCCTTGGAGATAAGGGCAAACCTAAATAGATTGGCATCCAGAACACAAAAGCTGCCAAAATCGCAAAAATTACTGTCAGCGCGATCGCTCTTAATTCACGCGCCGGACTTTGCAGCCACCTATCAACAATCCAGGCAAGCGCCAACCCCGAAAACACAGACGCTCCCATGTAATGGTACAAAAACGTGCAGCGAGTTACCCGCACCCAAGGCAGCACATTCGCCAACCAGTTTAGAACCAAGTACAAGGCAATCCAAGTTGAAACGCTTGGAGTAAATTTCCACCCTTTCCCAGTCAAAAAGTATTGAGCTAGCAAAAACAGCAGCAGCAAAATTGCCGCCGTTGAAAGAATCCACAGCACTGGATTCCCCATCGCGTGGACATCGTAAATCACGTTACCCACCCCTTTCGGTAAAGGTGGAAGTGCGGGTACCGCTGTATTCGTATTTTGAGCCGTTTGGTAAAAGTACGCCACCGGGCGCAGCATCAACAGCCAGGTATACCATCTGGAGCAGTAAGGATGAATTGTCGGCCCATCACCCACTCGTTGATGGTATGCCAGAATTTGCCTTTGCACCTCCCAAAATCCAAATTCTGGGTTGAGTTGAATGTGAGGAATCCAGATAACGGCGTAAAAAAGGAATGGGATGATTCCTAAATTCACTAAAATGTGCAGTAAATTTAGCTGGGTCAGGTTTTGTAACGGGGTCAGAGTCAGGGCTGAGGAGCTAGGACGGAGGACTGAGGACTGAGGGCTGAGGACTGAGGAGTCAGGAGTCAGGACTGAGGAATCAGGAAAAAATCGCCTCTGCTCCTCCGATCCTTGACTCCCAGGTTCTCCGGTTTTTTTGCTCGCTTTTTCGGATGCCTGTTGCACCCATTGCATCGCCCAGGCAAAACCCCACATAAAGTAGGCACCTAACAGAAACCACAAGCCATTCCACTTGATAGCCACGGACGCCCCGAAAAAAATACCGGCGAGCGCTAGCCAAAACCAGCGTTGCATCGCTTGATTCGCGAGACTTAATAAGAAAAACCACTGCCCCATCAGTCCAAAAATAACTAGATAAACGTTATTTAGGGCATAGCGCGACTCTACAAGGAATAAACCATCAGCGGCAGCAAAGATAGCAGCGATTAACGCATAGCTGCGCCGATAAGTGAGTTGATAGGCAATTCCCCCCAGCACTAAGGGAATAAATGAGCCAGTCAGCGCATTTAGCCAACGGTAACTCCAAGGCGAATGTAGAGAACCCGTCAGCCCATTCATCGTATCTTTCCCGAAGGGTAAGCGATCGCCTATCCACATCCCCACGGCGATGATGTACTTGCTCAAAGGGGGATGCCCATCAAAAAAGGGAGTCCGGGTTAAATAGTTGTTGGCAAACTTCGCATAGTAAACTTCATCAAACACTAAAGTATTAAATCGTTCCAGCCCCCAAAAACGCAGGGCAAGCGAAACCAAGAATACGCCAGCCATTCCAATCCAGAACCACCGTTGGCTGATAGAACGTTTGTTAAACAAGAACATAAAAACCTGCTCAAACGCTTCAAGGCATTTCCAAACTGTGTAGCATCATCCCAAAAATTTCTCAATAAAACTTTACTCTGAGTAGAGTGCGTGTCAGACAAAAAAATGAACAAGGATGAGTTGAGCAAAACTGAAGTCGTTGCCAGTCAAGGATCTTCGCCCCCGCCGACCGGGTGGCAGGGTGCGATCGCGCGATTTTTTAAATTTGAGGAATTCCACACCAACTTTCGCACCGAAGTGTTGGCAGGCGTGACCACGTTTATGACAATGGCATATATTCTGGCAGTCAATCCGGGAATTTTGTCAAATGCCATTTTTCTGGAAAAACCGCAAGATTTATTTGGGGAGTTGGCGATCGCAACCGCGATTTCCAGCGCCATTGCGACCTTGATGATGGGATTAACGGCTAATTATCCGTTTGCCTTGGCACCGGGAATGGGACTCAATGCCTTTTTTGCCTTTTCTGTCGTTTTGGCACTGAAAATTGATTGGCGAGTTGCCCTCAGCGCCGTTTTGATCGAGGGGCTAATTTTCATTGCCTTGACGCTATCAAGTATTCGCAGCCAAATTATCCGCGCCATTCCTGAATGCCTCAAACAAGCGACAGCGGCGGGAATTGGTTTATTTATCGCTTATATTGGCTTGGCTGGCGATCCGAAAACGGGGGGTGCGGGGATTATTGTGGCGAACCCCGTCACGAAAACCGCCTTGGGAAACTTGCAACAGCCGCAAACACTGGTAGCGATCGCGGGGATTCT
>NZ_JACJOQ010000524.1:0-10358 GCF_014695635.1 Coleofasciculus sp. FACHB-712
GGGCATCCGTTACGTGCCATTCCATAGCGATTCGCTTTCAGCTTTTAGCTATCAGCTTACCAGCTAGCAGTCCGAAATGATTTTTGAAAACCAAAAGAGTGTTATTAAACGACAAAGAAATAAAGGAAGAGAAAGAAGATAGAAAGATGTTATGAAATCTTCTTGCTGTATGCAGGTATGTTTAGCAATTCGTTAAAAAAATCTGACAAATCAAATAGGATTGCGATATCAGCTTTTTCCGGGCAAGAGGTGTGAGAAGATGCCTCTTGCCTCTTGCCCTCATTCTCTGGCAAAGCCTGGAAATATTCTAGACACTGACGGATTTTTTCAAGTTTCCGGAGCCGAAGACTGAACGATCATTGGTGATAGGTAAGCGACTAAAGCACCGATGAAAAAACCGGCGAAGTTGCGAAACAGGGGCAACCACTCCGAGGTGCGAGTGACAACGGGGCCGAGACCAAAAGCAATGAATAGAATTCCCCACAAGGGAGAGAATATTAAAGCCCACTGCCATGCAAAAATTTGTCCCTCTTTGCGGGGTACAGCGGCAAAGCCGCAGATAATTCCGCCCACAATGGAGGTAATTAGAGTGAGAATCCACTGTTCTCTGGGCAGTCCGGGTACAACCCGGCAACCTCCCTGACGCAGACAGGTTTGAATGGTTTCTAATGATTGAATGATGGCTTGGTCTTCGCCATTTTCGCGCACGAAGTAGAGATTGCCGAAGCGCGTTTGCAACTCAATCCAGAAGGTTCGGGGCATGAGTTTATAAGCGTCATCGCCTACATTAAAGTTGAGAATATTACCGCCGCGTTGGTCGGCAACCAGCAACACGCTTTTATTATCCAAGCTCCAATAATCTTTTAAGGCAAGACCAGGGGTGCGGTCGTATTGAGTTAATACCCGCAGCTTCCAACCTGTTTCTGCTTCAAAACTCTCTATGTTTTTGACCAATCCCTCTTCCTGAATATTTGTCAAGGCTTTGGCTAAGTCAATGATCGGGGTAGGAGTCTCCGGCAGTAAGTCGGGATTGTTATAGGCGTGAGCAACGGGAGCGATCGCCCAAATGGACAAAGCCAGGAAAAATGCGACTAAAGATGCCACAATTCGTTGTTTAGGAAGAGGCTTCATTGGCAGTTCGGTTTCTTTAAAAGCGAATGGGTTAGGTAAACTAATATTTCTTTACACTTGTTTACCATATTTTAATACAAGGAGTCTCTAGGGGTATCTATTCAGGAGGGGAGAGGGAAAAGGACTAAGGATAAGGACTGAGGGCTGAGGGAAAAGGGGAGAGGGAAGAGAAAAAAGGGGTGATTCCATGCCAGCTTTGATGTTGCATGGAATCACCCCTGACTCTTGTGCTGCTCTGGTGCGATGTCTACTGCACTAACTAAGTTTTCCGAAACCGGGTGGGGTCAAGCCGCATCAAACCCATAATCAGCGCTACTCCTACAACAGCGCCTCCTAAGTGAGCAAAATGGTCTACCCCGTCTTGAATCCCAGTTTGTTGAAATTCAAAGAACACTCGCTCAATCACAAACTGACCCAAAATCAGAACTTCCAAGACTTTGCGCCAATTCCAGCTCAACTTAATCAACACGCTGACCGCGAATAAGCCAAAGACGGCTCCCGAAGCCCCTAAAGAATAGATTGGCCCATGCTGGAAAAGCCAACTCATCAGACTAGCGCCCAGTCCGCAGATGATGTAGGAAGCGACCACCCCGAAGATCCCTTCCTCTTCCTCAACTAGGCGACCAAAGATATAAAGAAAAAATAGATTTCCCGACAAGTGCGCCCAGCTGGCATGACAAAACATCGCCGTGAAGAACTGATAAAAGGCTGGGCGGGCATGATTGAGATATAAACCTTGAAGATTGAGGCTGAGAATATGGTCAGCAATAAAGATAACTAGGTTGATCAAAATCAGGGCAAAAACACCGTTGTATTGGTTGTTTCGTCTGCGGTTTGATGAACGATCCTCTAGTAGCAAGTCAGTTGCAGAATCGGTCGGTTCTGAGTTTCCCTGATTCTTTCTCATAGCTGGTATTCTCAACGGCATCTGTATTAATAATCTTCTGAGTCTGACGACTCCCACTCCTGATAATTTTTATGAGAAGTGGAGGCATTTTCAGTGTCTTGATAAGAATCACCGTATCCACGAGGCTCAAAACCATTTCTTTGCCCTGGTGGCAAACGCTCGATTGACCTACGCCCTCCCGTAGGACGCTTGAAAGTTTTCCAAGCAGCTTTCACACCGGCAAAGACGCTGCGGGTGCCAACTTGCACGTTTTGAGCCTGCTTCTTAGCACCGCTAATGCTTTGATCGACTTGTTTAACAACTTGACTGGCGCTCTTGACGCCTTCATTGACATCATCTGTCAAGTCACTAATTTCCAAACCCGTCAGGCGAATTGATTCTAGTGTGGGGGGCATTTCTCGGTTTAGCGTATCTGCTAACTTTTCTACGCTGCGAGCTGCCCGCGCTAATTCTTGTACCGCTGGCAGCAGCGATACTAAGACGGCAGCTAAGCTAACCGCCACCAGTAAAACCGACAATCCTAACCAAAATAAGGGTTCAGTCACTCTTGCGATCGCCTATCGTCTGTGGTTACAAGGGGGCGTGCATCAGCCTGGACTTCTTCATCCATGATTTGTTTGAGTGCTTCTTGTTCGCGTGCAGAGGCTTCAATTCCAGCAGCGATCGCCTGTTTTAATCTCAAAAGCGTTTCATCCCAGTTTCGCAGTGCTGATTCTGAGAGACGGTCAGCTTGCAGCTGCACGCTGGTCGATAGGTCTTCGGCTAATTCTGGTAGGGCATCGGCAGATTTTTTTAACAGCCGCCGCGTGTCTCGACCTGTACGAGGGGCAACCAATAATCCGGTAATGGTTCCAAGAGCGCTGCCTAGCAGCAGACCACCAATAAATGATCCAGCACGGTTGTTTGACATTTTCTAGTCTCTATGTCTTAATTCCAATTTTAGGCAGTTTTCCTTCATCCGTCGTTGGTACAGGCAGCAATACGAGTACCTTTGGAAAAAGAAAATCGCCCTTATCTTAACAGCAGTGGTTTGGGTAGTTTCAACTCCTGCGCCAGAAGCGCTGCGTTATTCCTATGGACTTTGGCTTATTCCGCAGCCAGAGTTTTTGTCCCAAACCGAACAATGCCAAAATTTTTTGCACCCGTTGTAGTTGAGGATCGAGTTGCTGATATCGCTCTGTGAGCAAATTAGCCCCAAGCTGACCTTTAGAAAGAATCTTGGGGGCACCCCTTAGGACGTTATAAGTATTCCGCTCGGCTGCGAGTACAATCTTTGTAATTTTTGCCAGACGCGATCGCAGTTTTCGGATTTTCCAGGCAACATACAACAGCATCAGCGAGAGCAGCACATTGAAAACCACAACAATTGTCACCATCTCTCATCCTGAAAGCACCTAGCCTCTCTAGTTTGACTCATCTACTGCTTTTCGATCGTTCATCTCTTGCTTCATCAACCCCTCAACTACCTCGCTAGTAGGTAGTGCTTAGAGTTGGATAATTTTCTGAGTTAAGGAGACTTGAAAGATGGTGAATTTATTAACCTCCCATTCCCGATCTAGGGGCGTATTTGCGCCATGCCCCTATGGAATCTGATAATACATACAAAAAGGATGGGCAAAATACCCATCCTCAGAAACCTTGTCTTACTGACTGATTGAGAAAGCTATTAACACACTACTCGCTCTGGGTCGGGAGAGCCGCAGTGGTTACAGGTAGGTTAATCGTTTGCCCATTTCGAAGCACCTCCATCTGTAAACTACTGCCCACTTGGCTCCTTTCTACTTGCTGTTGTACTGTGTCTGTGTCTGTGACCAATTGACCGTTGATTTTTTGGATAACATCTCCCGTGCGTAACCCTGCATTGGCAGCAGGGGAGTTTCGCATGACTCTGACGACAAGAATGCCTCGATCCGCACTGATATTCACGCGACTGTTGGAATCTTCATTGATTTGCTGTTTGACTTCAGGCGTGAGTTTCACCATCTGGATGCCCAGATAAGGATGTTGCACGTTGCCAGTCGTCGCCAGCTGATTGCCAATGCGTTGAGCGGTATTGATAGGAATCGCAAAGCCTAATCCTTGGGCACCCCGGATAATCGCTGTATTCATCCCAACCACTTCACCTTTGGCGTTCAGCAGTGGCCCGCCTGAGTTACCCGGATTAATCGCGGCATCTGTTTGGATAAAGTTTACCCGCTTATCGGGAACGCCAACTTGAGAGCTAGAGCGTCCGGTGGCACTAATAATCCCTGTTGTGACGGTATTATCTAGACCCAAGGGGTTACCGATAGCGATCGCCCATTCCCCAGGTCTCAGCCGATCTGAATCACCCAAACGCACCGTCGGCAGATTATCCGCCTGAATTTTAACGATGGCGACATCTGTTACCGGATCTGTACCCATCACCTTACCTGTAAAGGTGCGCCCATCCTTGAGAATGACGTTTACAGTGTCGGCACCAGCGACTACATGGGCATTGGTGAGAATTTGACCATCCGTATTGATAATAAAGCCCGATCCCGTACCCCGTTCGACTCGCTCTTGTGGGCCAGTCGGCAACTCAGCGCCAAAGAACCTGCGGAAGAGGGGGTCATTGAAAGCGTCAGGGAGTTGTTGTGTCACCGTGCGGGAAGAATTAATCCGCACCACTGCTGGTCCCACCTTGTCCACAACTTCTGTAACAAAGTTAGTGTCTGTGCTAAGTGGTAGTTGTGCCTGAGCAACCGCAACTCCTGGGCTTAGAGACACTTTAGAAGTAGACTCCTTGGAGGACAGCAGGGTATTTGACCCCAGATAGCCGCCTGAGAAGGTGACACCAGCTCCCAGCAGCACCAGCGATACATAGGTGGCTGCCTTTTGCCAGGGTTTAGGTGCCGAAGCGTCAAATCCTTTCTGGTTGGGTTGCCTGGAATTATAATCGCTATCTTGCTGTTTGCTTTTCATTGTTGACACCTGCGACAAGGAAGTTAAAATTCTGTACGCTTGGCTCTGGTGAAGACAGCTCTGTTATCCGCTGGTTTACCAAGTGCGTCCGCGTGAAAACGCTATGTAAATTTGCCTGTATAGATGCTTTGTTTAACATCTCTACATCTCTTAATCTAGACATCTCATGTGACGTGCTTGTGACGTTGATGTTGCACTCTAATGAAAATTCTTGGGGCTGGAGAGGAGATATCTACTTTTTGGAATACCTCTCAAAGGAGCAGCTTTGCCCCACTCGCCCGCATACGATCAAACGTAAGCGAGTGCCTAATTGTTCGGGTGTTCCAGAAGCGGCTGACTCATTCACCAAAATCACGGGTAATTCATGTGAAAAATATTACTAAGCGCCCAGCGGGTTTAGTGGCAATCGTTATTTACAAAATCTTCAGTGCTTTACTGCTTGCGGTGATTGCGATCGCTTTAGGATTAACAGTCAAAGAACACCAGCTTTTGGTTGATTTTTCAGAATCTTGTGCTTTAGAAGGTAAATTAGACATTATTAAATGGACTCTGGACAAGATTTTAAATTTTAACCCTAAAACTTTGCAGTTTACCAGCATAGCTGTTGGACTCTACGCGATTTTAACTGCGATTGAGGGAATCGGTCTTTGGTATCAAAAAGGTTGGGCAAAAATATTAGTTTTGGTACTGGTAGGGATTAGTATTCCACCTGAAATTTTTGAGCTATTCCGCAGAATATCGCTACTAAAGCTAGCAGTTTTTTTGGTAAATTTAGCTGTGTTTTGGTATTTGTTGCGTCATTCACTCTCTACCCGCGATGATGGGCAATCGCAGTAAAAATTGAAACCCGGCTTGAGCAGACAGCGATCGCTAACTTTAAAATCCCAGATTGGATATTTTTGATTAAAAGTTACTTGACTTAATTTAGCTGACCCCTGTTCTGACAGCTTTAGGAAGCGTTTACATGGTAGCCAGCCTTTTTAGACCCTACTCAGAAATTGGACTGTTATGATGGACTGACAATCCAGCAGTTTATATTGGCTATTTTCTGACTCTATGAACCGTTTAAAAGCTGAAGTTGTCCCTAAACCAAAAATCCAAACGTACCTAATCCGCTTGATGTATGACTTATATACCCAGTATTACGATGGCAGCAGTTGGGAAATTTTTCAACAGGATTTGAGTAACAAAGATTATGTAATCCTGCTGTGGAATGAAGAGGAAAAACTTCAAGGTTTTTCCACACTGGCGATTCTTTCGTTTGAATTTGAAGGAAAGCCGAAACGTGCTATTTTCTCCGGCGATACGATTATCCATCATCAATATTGGGGAGAACAAACCCTGCCATTGGCGTGGTGTCGTCTGGCTGGGAAGATTAAAGGCGAAGCAATGGAGCAACCTTTATATTGGTTTCTAATTGTTAAGGGATACCGGACGTATCGCTACTTGTCGGTATTTGCCCAACGTTTTTATCCGACTTGGCGATATCCAACGCCAGTAAATTATCAGGCGTTGATGGATTACCTAGCTCAGACAAAATTTGGAGATGACTACGATCCTGCGAGTGGGTTAATTCGCTTTCCCTCGTCGCTAGGGCATTTGCGAGGAAGCTGGGCAGAGATTAAAGAAGGATTTCAGCATAAACCAGATGTGCGCTACTTTTTAGAACGGAATCCAGAATATTACAAAGGACATGAATTGGTGTGCTTGATGGAGTTGAGCGAGGAGAATATGCGATCGCACGCTCAACGCGGCTTCCTAGAAGGCTTGAGGGATGCGCGGAGTGAGGGATGAAGGGATACGCGATCGCTAGTTGAACCGACGTACCAAGACGATATCTACATCAGTTATGAGTTGGTGCAAAATCACAACGAATTGACTGATTTTACCTTTGAGAAAAAGTGGGAAATCGGCCAAAAATGGAAGCTGAATTTGACATAAGTATACATTAAAAAAAATAAGTCAAGATTAAACGAATTAATAGAATAAAAACTGGATTTTTTTAATTAGCTATACAAACTGAATTGCATTGTGGGCTGTTGCAAATATAATTAATGTAAGGCTCAGCTATCTACCAAAGGAGCAGTGCTTTTGATTATTCTTTTTTCTTTCACCCTTTTTGTTAGTGCTTTCCTCCTTTTCTGGGTACAATTGATGGTTGCCAAGATGATTCTGCCTTTATTAGGCGGATCTCCATCAGTATGGAACACTTGCCTATTCTTTTTCCAAGCAATTTTATTACTAGGTTATGGCTATTCCCACATCACAACGAGTTGGTTTGGGGTTCGCCAGCAAGCTGTTATTCACACTATTTTTCTGCTATTACCAATAGTCTTTTTACCCGTTACTCCTGCTAAGAATTGGATTCCTCCTCATGATGCCAATCCTATCCCTTGGCTGTTAGTTTTGCTACTGTTCTGTGTCGGAATTCCCTTTTTTGTGGTTGCTACCAGTGCGCCTTTAGTGCAAAAGTGGTTTGCTGAGACAGGACACCCAGCGAGTTCCGATCCTTATTTCCTCTATACTGCGAGTAACCTGGGCAGTATGTTAGGGGTTCTCAGCTACCCCATCTTAATTGAACCAAATTTTTCGCTGACACACCAAAGTTGGCTATGGACAATCGGTTACGGATTATTGGTTTTGCTCACTCTAGGATGTGCAGTATGCCTATGGCGATCACCTGAAAAATTCAACAGTTTACAAGCGGGTAACGCCGGGTTTATTCAAAATGCTTCTGGGGACGCCAATGTAGGCAACAAATCCGCGCTTACAGAAGAAACTCCCACGATTCGACAGAAAGCACAATGGGTATTACTATCATTTTTACCCTCTAGTTTACTTCTAGGAGTTACCACTTATCTAACGACAGACATTGCAGCAATTCCGCTTTTGTGGGCAATTCCTTTAGCGATTTATCTATTAACATTTATTTTAACTTTTGCCCGTAAACCACTTTTGCCTCATAAAGTTTTAGTGGCAATTTTACCTTTATGGTTGACTATACTAATAATTTTATTTTTAATTCAGGTGATGCAGCCAATATGGGTATTATTTCCCTTACATTTGGCAGGATTTTTTGTGGCGGCTTGTGTTTTTCATGGAAAATTAGCTCGAAGTCGTCCCAGTACGCAGTATCTCACTAATTTTTATCTGTGGATTTCTGTCGGGGGTGTCCTCGGCGGATTATTTAATGCAATTGCGGCTCCGCTTTTATTTCAATCTGTCCTGGAGTATCCTCTGATTATGGTACTTTGTCTCCTCCTTATGCAAACTTCTAAGGAGGCAGACGATCCCCTATCTAACCTACAGCGACGTTTAACTTTTCCCATCAGTTTAGGTCTTTTAATCGGCACTTTGCTGGTTGGTTTTACTGGCAAGAATTTTACGAATAACCTGATAGGCGACCTTATCGGTTTTAGCATCCTAGCTGGCATTTTTTACGCCTTCAAGCTACATCCAATCCGGTTTGGTTTAGGCTTAGTTTTGGTTGTTTTAATTAGCCAGTTTTCGATAGGAACTCTCGGTGGTATTCTCGATACCGAACGCAGCTTTTTTGGCGTCTATCGGGTTTTAGATGATAGGCGCGGCAGCTATCATAGTCTTTTGCATGGAACGATCCTGCATGGGAAACAAAGTCTCGACCCAAAACGGCACAATGAACCTTTAACTTATTTTTATCCTACTGGTCCCATTGGGCAATTATTTAGCTCTTTGAATCAAACAAAACCTCCAAAAAATGTTGCGGTGCTAGGGTTGGGAATTGGGACGCTAGCTGCGTACTCAGAATTGGGGCAACAATGGACTTTTTATGAAATCGATCCGACTATTGAAAGGTTAGCTCGTGACACTCGTTACTTCACCTTTTTACAGAATTCAAAAGCGCCATTATCTGTAGTTTTAGGGGATGCTCGGTTGCGATTTACTGAAGTTCCAGATAATCGCTATGACCTGATTTTCATGGATGCTTTCAGCTCGGATTCAGTCCCCATCCACCTAATAACGAAGGAAGCCATTCAGCTTTACTTGAGTAAGTTAGCTAAAGAAGGGTTAATTGTCATTAACATTTCTAATCGATTCCTGAATCTTGAGCCGGTTTTGGGCGCTTTAGCTCAGGATTTAGGATTGTCTACACTGAGGCAGAGAGAAGCAGATATTTCTGAATCTGAGCGGGAAATCGGGAAATCTCCTTCTCACTGGGTGCTATTTGCTCGTAATCAAAAAGATTTGGGCAATCTCGTCAGTGACTCGCGCTGGCAACCCATCCCGGAAACAAAATCAGCGCCTCTGTGGACAGATGATTTTTCTAATATCTTCCGAGTATTACGTGCCTTTGCAGCTAGAAAAGCCGGGTGAATGACAGATGCGATGCGATCGCACGCCGTATACAATCTACCGTAGCTGCCGTAATACTTTGATTTGTGAGGTGTTGAGTGTGGATGAGTTGGCAAAAGCATCGAGATAAGGAGGCTGATTCAAATAAATTGATTGAGGCGCTGTCTCGGTAGCCATTCTCTTGGCTTTTTCTTTAATTGATTTGAGTACCAGACGAACGACCCATGAAGAGAGTTGTGGATTTTCATCTATTTCGGTCATCAGAGCATCTAAATCGTTAACAATCGCCATCATTGGGTAGTTCAGGTCTTTTTGCATGACTTTCGCTCTTTATTTTCAATATTTGCTCGATTTACGCCTAAATCGCTCAGATTGAGCGATCAGCGTGTTCTTGTTGCGGTACTTACTTAAAATAAGAAACTTTTGCATAGCCCACAATCGTTGTTGTGTCACTCTCTTAGCCGACTTTCTACCCTGATGCTATTTCTGTGTTCTTTTTTAGCCGATGTAGTTGGCTACTCCTTGCTGTATCAACACTTGCGGCTTGGGGAAAAACGAGCGATCGCGCTTTGAAGTCCAAACAACTACTGCCTCTAGCAGTAGACAATTCTTCAACCGGCACACACAATCAAATTGAAATTTTTTTTCCTGAAGTAGAAGATGGGAATCAATCGAAGTGACAATGCCATGTTAAATCCGCCTGATTCCCCGCCATTAAGCGCAACCCTACCCTGATAGAGCCTGCGGCTCCAGCTTTCCTTGCCAAGAGCAGGTAGGGATTAGGGTGAGGTTCTGGCATTGCCCACCCCTACTTACAGCAGATTGCAGGTATATAGAGTACATTGAGGTCAGTGCATGAACAGGTAGAATGAAACCTTACTCCATCGACTTTCGAGAAAAAGTAGTCAAAGCATACGAACAAGAAAACACATCGATTAGGAAATTAGCAACCAGATTTGATGTGAGCAAAGCCTTTGTACAGAGACTGCTCAAACAAAAGAAAATGAAAGGTCACGTAAAACCAGAAAAGCAGGGTGGAAGCCTG
>NZ_JACJOQ010000525.1:0-30408 GCF_014695635.1 Coleofasciculus sp. FACHB-712
AGCTGGTCAAAATCCGAGCGGTCGAGGGTGCTTAAAATTGGGTCGTTGCCGTCTGCATCTGACACGCGATCGCGTTCTGTCACTTCAAACAGGAGATTCCCCGCTTCATCTGTCAGGGATGCGAGATAGTCGCGTAACAAGGAGAAGCGCCAAATGCTCCAGTCATCTTCTGTTGTCGGGATGGTTGTCTGGAGCAAAATGTGAATGGGTTGTGTCATCGTTTTTTACCTAATTCTTCTGGATCGGAAATCATCCAAATTTGGGGAAAGTAGACGGGATTAGTTTCAGAGAAATTAAATTCACGGTGGGTGATGCCAGCGCCAGCACTCATCATCTGTGCTTCTCTTGGATAAGTACCTGTCCGATTCCCCATCCCCAACCTATCTTGATGCTCTTCTATAGCACCTTCTAGGGCGTCTAGGGCGTAGGTGAGGATTTCCATGTCATGATGACTGTGGGTACCGAAACCAGAACCGGGTAAGACTCTATCATCGTGAATCAGCCTGAGAGTGCAAAATCTCATTGGCTCTGGGTCAAACAAACCCCCCAAGGAAAAGGTGCGATCGCTATCCAGCCAACCTAGCTTGGTATAACCGCGATTTTGCCTGTCGTGGATTAAATTGAGCGTATCTTGACTCATCGCTTGCACCTCGGTTTGAGTAGTCAGACACGGATGTCAGTTCATGCGATCGCCTAACGCTAGCAGCTACATTGGCATTGTTGAAATTATCAACGGTTATTGTAATGAAGGCAACAGTTAATAACTGTTGTTAGCGCTACTAGGCACTGTAGCTTTTGTGAGGAAAGCGAGATAGTTCCATAACGAGGAATGCTAAATACTCTAGTTATCTCCTCGGATCTAAAGGGTCGTTTGCAACAAAAGTACTCATAGACTTTTCTATCGCCCTGCCAGCTTTAGAATGAGCGTGAATCTAGCTGATTTCCCAGATTGTTAACATTTGATTAATTGCAGAGGAACACTTATGGCAAAATCATCTGACAAAGAATTGGTTGCTAAAGCATCCCCGGCTCTTGTGGCTTTCTATCTTAGTCAACAGCCTGATTCAGAAGGACGGATGATCGACGAGATTTGGTCATGGAATTACGAAAAACTTGAACGGATTCATGACTATGTTCAGTGGCTTTTCCCCCTGAAAGATAAAAGTGGCTACAACCCTAATGCACTGGTTCTAAATGATGAAATTGTTCAAGCTTTTCGGACAGATCCCTTACTTAAAACACGTCTGCAAAAGTCATTTAAAATAATGCTCAGGTTTTACGGATTCAAATGCAACGAAGGAAACATCAATAATATTCAAATAACCAAATCTGACCAATATCAAGATAGAAAAAGGGCTTGGATTCAGCCTCTTAATCATAATTACCTCCGGATTACCAGGATTTTAAAATGTTTGACAACTCTGGGATTAGAAAATTATGCCCAAGCTTTTTTAAAATGTTTAGATGATATCTATTCAGAAGATAGTCAAAAAATTGGAAGTGACACTTATGCTTTTTGGAAAAGGGCAGTTGAAATGAGTTGATTTTTCGGGGTTTATTGCCTAAACGAGCGTCGCAATGAACCCCGAAGATTCTCTTGAAAAACGACGATAAAATTACCTACTCTTGGATAAGAGAGCAGGCGCTCTTCATCTCTCTTGAAAGCAAGTCTAGTAGGAATATTGGGTAAAAAAAGCAAAATATAGAGTCAGCAGAGGCAAAGCATTTGCCCCTACTGACTTCTTTATGGGTAAGCACAATATGTTGCTTTGATGAATACCGATTAATTACATAATCCAGTCGGTGCTTACACGGGATGCAGGTGAGTTTTAATCGTCACCCAAGGTGCTTTCGCGATCGCGTTCCGCATCGTCTCCTCGTCTGGGAAGGTTTCCGATAGATAGCGTCCTTCGCAAACCAGCGTTACCGCATTCTCTGAAAAAGGCCAAGGACTTACCGCTACCTGAGTTGGATCGCCTGCTAGTGGCGTCAGCTTCAGCGTAATTTCACCCTCAGCGGTGGGAACCTTCTCTACTGAACGCTCTTTACTTAACTTCATGCACAAGATTAGCGATAAACAATCCCAGATTCCCACTAACTGCCGATTTCGGGCGATCGCTTCTGGTGTGCTGTAGGGTGCGTAATCCGGATCGTTGCGGAGGGAGTCAATTAATTCCTTCTGGAAAGCCTGTTCGCGCCCTAGGAAGTCATGCACAAGCTGGATATCTTCTGCGGAGTCGTTACTAGAGTCGTAATGCTCGTAGAGGCGCGTACCGTGCAGGGAAGCCAACAGCGCTGGATATCTTCCTTGAGCGATCGCTAATTCTCCGGCTTTTGACCAAATATCTATATGGATTTTTCTCGGTAATTCCGTAAAACTGTGCGGCAAACCAGTTTTTGGGTTGAAGGTAGGCGTCTTTTCCCAGGACAGCCAGCCAATATCATGTTGCTCGGCACCTAAGCAAACCTCTTTTCTAGGTTCCAACTTCCCAAAATACTCATTTCCCCACGCTTGTGCCAATTGACCCGATACCCACGCATGGGCAAGCTGCGCGATCGCTATCAGCCCCTCTGGTTCTTTGCGATATAGCATTTATGGTTCCTACCGCATCTTCCTAACTATAGTCGTGATGAGTTGGATGCTCCTCATCACAGCAAGCCGTGCTTTATCCATTTAAACCGCTCGCGCCCCACGAGTCTGTCCGCTCCGAGATTGATTTCCGCGAACGGGATCGGCAGTGAATGGAGTAATCCTAATTTCCTTTGTTTTCAGGAAGGCAAGGAAGGAGCGAAGAGGTTGGATGTAACGTTAGGTGAATCAGGCGCGAGGGGACGCGATCTCGAAGCGAGTGCGATCGCGTTCCCTCAAATTCAGCACCTCAAATTCAGAACCTCAAATCCACAAGTCGGTGCAACGACAGTTGAACCGAAACTTTTACTGACTAAGTTTTATTGACTGCTCAGCTGCGCCAACCAATCCAATATCAAAGGATTCACCACGTCCGGACGTTCATCATGGGGACAGTGACCCGTTTTGGGAATGCCGACAACCTTCACGGGTTGCCCATTCTCACTTAGCTCTTTATAAATCGTCGCACCCTTAATCGGCGTCCAGGGGTCATCTTCTCCCCAAAGTACCAGCAGCGGGTGTTGTATTTTTGGCAACAACTCAGCTGGGCTAGGGCCAGGGGGTGCCGTGAGAATTGAGGCAAAAACCTGCTGAGCGCCCGTGTCACAAGAAGGATCGTAAAGCATATCCACCAGTTCATCCGTGATAGCTTCAGGGTTCACGTAGACCTGTCTGAGCGTGCGACGGAGACGATCTTTGTGGCGGATGCGGTTAAATAGGAACGGGCCAGCGACTTTGGAACTGACCAGCTTCGTGAAGGCTCCCATCACCAGCCGCAGGGGGAAATTCAGCTCATCAGGGCGATGATTCAAGCCCCCGGCGCAGTTAATCAGCACGCCACCAGCGGAAATTTCTGGAGAATTCACCACTACCATCAAGCTGAGTAATGCCCCAATCGAGTTGCCGACAAAGACTGTCGGTTCCTGAATATGAGTTTTCCAGAAATCCTTGAGTAGTTCTTCCCACAATTCGAGAGTGTAATCGAGGGCTGGCTTGTCCGAACCGCCGAATCCGAGTAAATCTAGGGCAAATACTCGGTAGCCCTCAGCGGCGAGGACTGGCATATTCTTGCGCCAGTGTCCAATGGAAGCGCCAAAGCCGTGAATCAGCACTAGAGGGCGACCTGTGCCCATGACTGTGTACTGAATCCGGTAGCCGCGCCAAGTCCAGTTGAGTTTTTCAAAAGTGCTTTCTGTTTTTAGCTGCTGAGTCGTCACGATAATTATTAAGATTCCTTAACTATTTTTCTATCGTAATAGTCTCTATCATTAAAAAGAGATAAACCAGGGAACATCTAACCGACTGGAAAAGTCACGCTACCCGTTTTGATTAGGTGTGAGAAGAGATTAATGAAGCGAAGTTCCTTGGTATTTTTAGGCAGCCTGGTATTTGCGGCTGCCGGTTTAAGTATGACAACGGTTGCCCCTGCGATCGCGCAAGTTGGACAAACAACGGGCAATCTGCCCTTATCGGGTCGAAATCTGCTCAGCCAAGCAGAAGACGATACCGCCCAGCTGCCAACAGCGGTTGCTGAAGCTGTTTTAAAGGATGCTGCCCAACGGACAGGAATGCAAAGTTCTGACTTAACCATCCTTCAGGTGGCGAAGCAAACTTGGTCAAATGGTTGCTTGGAGTTAGCAGAAGCAGGTGTTGCCTGCACCGAGGCACTGGTTCCCGGCTGGCTGGTACTGGTCGGTAGCGCCAAAGAACAGGGATTTTGGGTTTATCGCACCAACGAATCTGGAACGCTCGTGAAGTGGGATGAAACAGCGACCCAAACCCTGACGGCTCGACTCCGGTCGGAAAGTACCACCACTGGGCAACAGACAACAACCCGTCGCACGGAAACCACCGAGCAAAGGAGTACCGTCCGCACAGAACAGCGGTCTACGGTGGCAATGACCGAATCCGCAGGCAACTTTAGTCTTGCCGTTCTGCAACCCGCAGGCAGCCTCACAGAGGTGATTACTCGCGTATCGGTGAAGTCGAAACAAGGCAACAGCTATTCCCAAGAGCAGTATCTTGGCGACTTCAGATACAAAATCAAGCAAAAAGCGAAGTTTGTCAAAGGTGTGAATCCGGGCGATCGCGTGGTCGTGCGTCTATACGACCAAAATCGCTTGATTGGCTACAGCGAGTTTGAATGCTTGTCTGAAAACGCCGCCGTTAACCTAATTTTGTCAGAAAATCCGTCTGAAACCCGTGTAGTGCGGACTGTGTACGGCATTGATGCCGACATGGATGGCAACATCGACAGCGGTACCACCGCCTACAACTACTACACCCAAATCGACTCTCAGGAACGGGTAACATTCCTGAGCAGCGTCGAGCAAATTAACGTCAGCCAGTTCCAATCGAGCGAGATTTCGACTTCGGCGGCGACTAGCGTTTATTCCAGCTCATTTACCAGCGGTGAATCAATGCTGGCGGGTGAGACGATGAGCGTTTACAGTTCAGGAATGGCTGCCTTATTGACATCAGCTCCCGGTCAGTTGGTGCAGGTGATTGGGGTAGAAGCCGAGAACGCGACCTACGAAGTCAGCCAGCTGCTGGCAAGATATGCAAACGTGGGAGTCACTCGAAACATCCAGACGAGTTTTCCCGATGTTCCGCAGGGATACTGGGCAAAAGATTTTATCGCCCAACTGGCGGAGTTAGAAATTATCGAAGGCTTCCCCGATGGTCGCTTCCGACCGGATCAGCCGGTGACTCGCGCCCAGTTTGCGGCGATGCTGCGGAAAGCGTTTGAGATGAATAAAGTGCGGAATGCGATCGCCTTCCGGGATGTATCCTCGGATTACTGGGCGTACAGTGCTATCCAAGAAGCCTATGAAATGGGCTTTTTAGGCGCTGTTTCCAGCAATGCATTCAACCCCACCCAAAAGCTTTCTCGTCTGGATATCTTAGTGGCATTGGCAAAGGGAATGAACTACTCTTCTGCCAGTACCACTACCCAGACGCTACTGCAAGTTTACAGCGATGCCGCTAGCATCCCTAGCGACGTCCGCAGTTTGGTTGCAGCAGCGACAGAACGGGGTCTGGTGGTGAACTATCCCAATGTCCAGTCACTCAAACCCAATCAAGTCGCCACCCGTGCAGAGGTGTGTGCTTTCCTCTACCAAGCTTTAGTCAGCACTGGGAAGGCTCAGAACATCGCCTCGCCATACGTGGCGGGAGAAGGTGCGAAACCCCCCACAGTGCGCGAAGTTGATACTCCCAAGCCAGAAAACGTCCCTGGCGATAACCGTGAGGTAGAGGGGAGCGAACGCACGAATCAGCGTCAGAATTGCAACCAAGGGGTCGGTAATGGGCCAGAAGGTTGCGATCCAGGCAATTCCAATCGGAACCAGCCCAGTAACGACGAAGGAGCAGGCGCAGCGCCTGGCAGTCCGGGTCGTCAGGGTCGGTAATCGTCGGTAATCGTTAGTCTGAGAACTAAGAAAGCCGCAGCTATCCAAATTAAATAGCTGCGGCTTCTATTTTTTCGACGTTTATATTAGTCATTAGCAATATTATTTCCCTTTTGGTTTACATAAACTTCTCTACTTGGGAAAGGGATAGTAATTCCTTCTTGCTGATAGCGTCGGTGCAATTTCTTGATGAATTTATGCTTTGCAATTCGTTGGTTCAGAAATTCATTAACTCTAAGAAATACTGTAAAGTTGACACTAAATTCGCCAAAATTTTGATATAAAATAAAAGGCTCAAAATCAGAAATCTCTGCTGCTAATTCTTGCATAACTTCTTTAGCAACTTCAACCGTTATTTCTTCAACGTGTTCCAAGTCGCTATCGTAACTGACACCTACTTGAATCGGTAAAGTTATTTCTTTCACAGGTAAATGGTAATTCGTAAAAATGGCAGAAGCCAGCTTTGTATTGGGTACAACGACTAGATTATTTGGCAGTTCTCTAATCACGGTATTCCGCCAAGTGATATCGGTAACGTAACCTTCTTGTCCCGTCTCTAGTTTTACATAGTCGCCAGTTCTGACTTGTCCAGAAATAATCAAATATAATCCTGAAAATAAGTTAGATAGGGTATCCTGAAATGCCAAAGCAACTGCCAAACCGCCAATTCCCAAGGTTGCCAAAATAGGTGTAATGGAAATCCCTAGCGTTTGCAAGATCATCAAGATTCCCAAAACCAGAACGACAATTTTGGCTAGGTTAGATAGTAATGAAGCTGAAACTCCGGGTGTTCTTTGACCAAATATCGTAACAAAACTCGCCGTCAGTCTGGCTAAAACTAAGGTGACAGAATAGAGGAAAATAACAGTCAGAATATTCTGAAAAATGCCAGAAATCCGGTCAGGAATAACCTGATTTAGTTGAAGGGTAAAAATGGCTCCGTAAAAGCCAGCAACAATAAACCAAATTTTGGGGATGCCACGCAGGGAATGAAAAACGATTTCATTCCCTGGCAACCGAGTTTTAACAGCTATTCTTTTGAGTCTAGGAAGAAAAAATTTATCAAAAATTATCCCAACGAGAAATCCGCTAAGAATAAAGGCAATCGGGACAATCCATTGCTTCATGTTGATAGTTTTATCTCAAATCTATTTATATATGTTATGAGACTGACGATAGGGGCAACCTCCAGAGTTGCCCCTATCGCGGCTACACATAGCAGCGAGACAATTGTAGAGACACGATTTATCTCATCTGCTGGCGCGACCTCTAGAAAAAAGATACAGCGTAGTTACGACAATTGTTGCTTCAACTGATCAATTAACTGTCTCAAATTTTCTGGACTGAGAATGGCTTTCACTTCCAACTGTTGCTGAGTATCTCGCAGAGTCAGGATGTGGTTTTCACCTTCCTTAGCAGCAAATTGCAATTGGGGAGATTTAAATTCAATCTTTTGATAGATGGTTTCTGGTATCCCTACCCGAATGACCAGTTCTTTTTGAGATTGGGGATAGATATAAAGTTGCTGGCGAAGGGTATCGAGTTCGAGTTTGGTAGGCGTAGTGCTGCGTTCTCGATCTTCGTTGATTTTGCGCCAGTAGAGAGTGATACCGCGAATCTCAGGGATTTGAATCTCAAATACTTCGTCAAAGCGTTGGGGTTCCCAATCGAGTTCGGTAGCATCGCCCGTCTGGGGAATGATTCGCTGTCGCCACGTGATTTTATTGTCGGTGAGACTTGCCCACCATTCGCGGATGGTTGCGAAGTTGTTGGTATTGTCAGGATTATTGCTGCCCTGTTCCCAGACGATTTTGTGTTGCATTTTCTCTCCTTCCTCCCCATCGCTTGCTGATTTCTCTTCTCTCCATCCAGTTTAAACTTCCTCCCTTGCTGGGAGTTGCTGTGACACGAAGATGTCGAGGTGTTGTATACGGCGTATCTACAGCGATCGCTCGTTTGCCCTATCTTCAAGTCTAAAACTGGCTGAATCCTGCGCGGGTAAGAGATGCTATGCAAAATTTTGCGATCGCTTCTAAATCTACCTTGAGCAGGTTTCGTCATACACTTTATATTGGTTCTCAGTCCGCGCCAGCGGGCTTTGTTTAAAAGTTCTCGCAACTTCTACTTCCTTGCTTCTAAAGTAGGGTTGGCATAGCTGTGATTTAAATCGCCAGGTATGGTAGCAATATGTTTACTCTTCCGATGAACCTGTTATTTCTTCCTAACCTGGATCTATTTGTTTACCACCTGAGAAACGGCTTGGGAGACGATGCAGAGCAAATCAACCAGAACCAGCTCACGTTTTGGGATAACTTCCCGTTAGAATTGCAAAGAATTCTTGTCGGTGCTGACGATTCAAATTATAACGATCCAGAATATTTAGAATTATTGCGCCTGGCGGGGGAAACTGAAGCTTATTATACTTTTCAAGCTCGCACTGAAGGATATCCAGTCAAAGGCTTTTATTATCCCGTGCGATTTAGCGATAGTTATGGGCTTTTGTTTAATTGCCATATTAACGATCGAGACTATCTGCAATCTTTTAAATGCTTTCCTACCCTCAAACATCTTGCTGCTGATAAACAAGGCAATCTTGGAAAAACCTGGATCGTGTCTGGGATTTTGCCTCGAAACTGTGAAACCCCTTTAGAATGTCTCGCCCAAGAAGCTTACGAAACTTTGAAGTTTGGGAGATGGAAACAGCAAAAGCCAAGCAAAGGAAAATTTTTAGGGGCAACCGTTTTTGAAGTGTGGCTATCTCCCCAGCGTTGGGACATGGAAGAGAATCACCATGTTTTGGTTATCTTTTATCCCGATGTAGCCGCCGAAACTGAAGCTGCTAAATATTCTGAGGTCTGGATGCAGTTGTTTTACTACCGCAATAAAATTATTTGGTCTTATTGTGAAGCTCAGAAACTCAGACAGCAATTGCAAGAGAATTTCGGCTATATTTTTCAAGCGGGTGAAATGCTCAAGCAGCTACCGTTAAAAGAATTGCAGAAAATTTTAGAAGTCAATATAAAAATATTGTCCCAGTATGCTTCAGACTTAAATCATCTAGAAATTCAATTGCACGCGATTGAAACCTATCAGAAAAAATACCAAGAACATTTAAATTACCTGCTTCAAGAAGCTAGCAAATATGGAGAAACCGAGCTGCATTTTTTGGCACAATTCAACCAAATAGTCAAGCAATACGAAATTCAAATCCAACAAGATCGTGCCAGCTTTAGCCCTGCATTGAGAGTGCTAGAAGATGTGATTAACACGATTCGAGGCATCGTCGAGATTGAACAAGCTAAGCGCGATCGCAATCTGGAAAATATTATCGCCGCTGCCAGTCTGGGAGTGGGAACCGCCTCAGTCGCCGCCTCTGCTTCCTCGGCGTTGGTAAAAGATTTTACCCAGCCTTACCCTAACCAAATCGACAACCAACTATCCGCAGTCATCCCCTTGGCGAATCTGGTTATTGTCATCTTGTTCAGTATTGGTTTAGGTTGCCTGGTTAGTGGGTTTGCCTGGAAAATTTTGCGATCGCGTAGCGTCTGAGGAAAATTGCCTCGGAAATCCTCTCTTCCTTTGCCGCTTGGCAGTTCAAAATTTTAAATATGGACTTGCCAATTATTTACCACCCGGATTATGTCGTACCTCTCCCAGAAGGGCATCGCTTCCCCATGCCCAAATTCAGCAAACTCTACGAAATGCTCTTAAGCGATCGCGTAGCGCATCCAGAGCAAATTCATCCGCCCGAACCTCCTCCACTAGCGTGGATAGAACTCGTTCACACCCCAGAATATGTCCGAGCATACTGTGAAGGCACCCTCGATGCCAAAGCCCAGCGAAGAATCGGATTGCCCTGGAGTCCCGCATTAGCAAATCGTACCTGCGTGGCAGTAGGCGGTACGATTCTCACCGCTAAACTGGCACTCAGTCACGGTTTAGCTTGCAATACTGCGGGGGGTACTCATCACGCCTTTCCCGGTTATGGTTCTGGTTTCTGTATTTTCAACGATTTAGCCATTGCTGCCCGCGTGCTTCAACATCTGGGACTGGTGCGTCAAATCCTGATCGTGGATTTAGATGTCCATCAAGGAGACGGTACCGCCGTGATTTTCCAAGAAGATAGCAGCGTCTTCACCTTCTCGATGCACTGCGAAGTTAACTTTCCCGGAACCAAACAACAAAGTGACTTAGATGTTCCTCTCCCGATTGGGATGGAAGATGACGCCTATCTGCAAACCTTGGCAAAATATCTCCCAGATTTGCTCTCACAAGTCAAGCCGGATCTTGTTTTATACGATGCTGGCGTCGATCCTCATGCTGGCGATCGCTTGGGCAAACTCGCCCTCACAGACACCGGAATCTTCCGCCGGGAAATGCAAGTTTTGAGTACCTGTGTGGCACTCGGCTACCCAGTCGCCTGTGTGATTGGCGGGGGTTATGCTGACGATCTTGACTCCCTCGTTTATCGGCACTCCTTGCTACACCGAGCCGCCACCACTGTCTATCATCAGTACCAACTTTGATGCCAGACTAAGGGCAGAGGAGCCATTTCGTCTTCCTCGATACACTTTTTAACGGTAGCGGTATCCCGTGTCCGTACTTCGTACTCACTCATCTGAGGAAAAACCCCTTGCTATCAAAAGGCTTTGAAATTGAAATGTATACCGGCACCCCCAATGGTGACATTGTGGGTTTATCCGATCGGATTGTGGCAGACCTAGACGGGTTCATGCGGGAGCCGGATAGCCGCAACGTGGAATATATCACAGAACCCTTTTATTGTTACGACCGATTATTGTGTGCCTTGCTACGCCCTAGACGGCAACTCCGAGAGTATCTAAAACGCTTGGGAAATTACACCCTGATTCCGGGGAGTACGCTGTCTTTAGGAGGCAGCGATCGCTTCTGGCGATCTGACCCTAGCAATCCTTACCACGACTACATTGAGAACACTTACGGCACCAAAGTTGTCACCGCCAGCGTCCACATCAACATTGGCATCAGCGATCCCGAAACCCTGATGCGGGCGATTCGCCTTGTCCGCCTAGAAGCACCCTTATACCTCGCTCTCAGTGCTTCTTCCCCGTTTTTGGATGGGAAAGCCACTGGCTATCACTCGACTCGCTGGGGACTGTTTCCAAAAACCCCAGCCCACGTTCCCTTATTTGAAAGCCACGCCCACTTTATCCAGTGGACGAAAGCCCAATTAGCCGCCGGGACAATGCAAAATGTCCGCCACCTTTGGTCATCCGTGCGACCAAATGGCAACCAGCGCCCCTACGACCTTAATCGCCTAGAACTGAGAATTTGCGACCTAATCATCGATCCGGTTGCCTTGTTGGCGGTTACAGCCTTGCTAGAAGCCCGACTTTTGCAGTTGATTGATGACCCCAGCCTCGATCCCCTAGAAATGAGTCAATTGTCTTCACAAGACTTAATTACCCTGACTGACGCCAACGAAGACGCCGCCGCCCGTCAAAGTTTGGATGCAACTCTGAGACATTGGCAAGACGGCAGACCGATTCTGGCGCGGGATTGGATTGAAGAAATAACCGGCGAAGTTTGGGATCTGTCTAAACAGATGGGCTTTCGCTGTTTCTTGTCACCCCTGAAAAAGATTCTCCGGGAAGGAAATTCGGCTCAGCGATGGTTAAATCTCCAAAACCAAGGTTTTGACACTTCCAGCGTGATGATTGACGCCATTCAAGCGGTGGCAGACCAAGAGCGCGAACTGGAAGACAAATTGTGCGAGAGCCTAGTTGCCTGAAGCACTTGAAGGATCGAGAATGAAGCTTGAAGGCAGAGAATTATCCTAAAGCCTTCATTCTTTATCTTCGATCCTTCCTAGCCCCTGATTTCTTTTTTTGCCTTTTTATGGCTTAATTTATTGGCTAAAAAGAATCATTCGGGAATTAGAATATTTAATCAATTTGATCTGGGTGAGTCATATAACAAATATGTATAGGTTCATGTCTCTTTGGGTATAATTTGAGTTTCCAGCGTGGATTTTAGTGTTAGAGCCAGAGTAATTAGTAAGTCTCATGCCGTTTGTTGTTCTCTACAAGCCGCAAATTCCGCCCAACACCGGCAATATTGCCCGTACCTGTGCTGCCACTGGGACGGAATTGCATTTAGTCGGGCCGTTGGGTTTTGACATTAGCGATCGCTATCTGAAACGTGCCGGTCTGGATTACTGGCCCTACGTCAATCTGCACCACCACATTGGTTTAGAGGATTTTCAGGCATTCCATCAGCAGCGAGGGGGACGATGGATTGGCTTCAGCGTTTCGGGAAGGGATAACTACTTGAAGTTCGAGTTTCGGGCAGATGACTGGCTATTATTTGGTAGCGAAACAACTGGATTACCTCCAGAAGTTCTCGCCCTTTGTGCCAATACTGTCTATATTCCAATGTCACAGCCGCACGTTCGGAGCCTGAACCTTTCTGTTAGTGCCGCAGTCGGTTTGTTTGAAGCGCGTCGCCAACTGGGGATTTTGTCCTCCTGAAGGAGGCAAACAAGTCCTTTGCTCATTGCGTGTTATCAATCTTTAGTCAGGTGTTCGCAGATTGAGTTAAAGGTTAGAAATTTGGTTTGACCTTTTCTCTAGGAATCTCAAACGTGTTAACCGGCAACTGTTTGTGACCATTTCTGGCTGAGCTTTCCCTATGACTTCTTGCTTAACACTCGGTGACGAATGACTCTTTTCCCTTTCTTGAGAGAGTTTCTTTTGCGTCCTTCAGCTATCTAGAATACCGAATGAGCGCGGCTTAGATAAGAAATTTCTATGAACAACAGAGTAACAACGGGAAATTGATTGATAGATTTTTTTATCCAAAATCTTTCAGTGCTGAGCCTCTAAAACAACCTCGAATCAATCTTTAGGAAGATTTTTAGTAAATATGCGTCGGTATGCTCTATGCCATTTGTCAGAGTTTTCTCCATGATTCTACGGTTGTTATTCAAGGCAAAATCAGCTTAAAGTCTCATGTTGTAATGGATCAACAGCAGGATGCCAACAACGAAAAAGTTGTTTTCTCAGTCTTCCGGAGTAAAGCAAGTCAAGCAAGTATGTTCCAATATGCACGCCTTAGAAAGGAATACACCATTGACTTGCCAGCTCTTGACAAAAGGCTCCTGATTAACGCAATGATGAAGTCTTCAGCAGGGTGGGTCAAATGTAGGTCGTGCATGATTAAATTTTCCCAGTCATGTAAACTTGTCTAAATCAAAAAAGCAGGGTAATCTTGCCTAGGTATGATTACCGGCAGTGATCCTAATCACTTTTTGATGTGATTTGTCCCATTGACTGGTAAAAAACAATCATTCAGGGACAGTTAAGCGCTCGTCATAAGTAGGAGGTCGTGTTTGAAACGCCCATTCACGCACAAGATTAAATCAGTTCCTTCCTGTGCAGCAGACAAAGATGCGAAAGCGAATCTGTCCGCAGGAAAGCTTTCCGGGGGAGAGTCAGGTTTATTGAAGCCAATTTCTCCAGAGGTTAACCGTCGGGCTCGCACCTCTGCCGCCATGATTGGATTGGCAATCTCAATGGGCACCTCCAGCCTATTGCTGCCGCAACAAGGCGATGAAGCAAAGGCAGCCGATCCGGTCGCCACAGAGCCGACTGTTACCAACGCTCCTGCTGCAACAGATATTGCTGTTGCCGCTCCTGCCTCAAAAGTGGAGCCAGAAACAACTGCTTCAGTCGCAGCAATAAAGCCGGAATCCAAATCTGTCGCTGCTTCCCCAAAGGTAGTAGAGCCAGAATTCACATCTGAGGCCGTTTCCCCGAAGGTGGAGCTGGACGCTAAAGCAGAATCGAAACCAGCACCGCGCGTTATCGAACACAAGGTGCAGCAGGCACAGACAATTTGGCAATCGTCGAAGAACTATGGGGTAGAACCTGCCGCGATCGCCACTTCCAACAACATCAAGTCCAGCTCAGCTCTTCCATCTGGACAAGTGGTGAAAATTCCTTCAGTGAACGGTATTGTTCACGAAGTTAAGCTGGGCGATACCGTCGAAAAGCTATCTGAGTCTTATGGTGTTCGCCCGATACAGGTGCAGCAATCATCTGGAGCGACAACATCGGATGGACTGCCGGTGGGTCAATCAGTCACGATTCCCGGCAACGTAAATGAGCTATTAAAAGCAAGACAAGACGCTGCCATGAGCCGCTTAAAGGAGCAGCGGAGCCGCTTGCAGAGCAGTCTGGCGGAGTTGCGGTCTGAGGAGACGACAAAAGCATCTGCTGGTCAATTAGAAGTCACTGAACCAGCCCAAATTGATAGCTCTAAAGCTGCTGAGGTAGAAATAGCTGCTCCTAGAGTGCAAATTCCGGTCGCAGTGCAGATGCCAGGGGAAAACGCCCCTAATCAGGTAATCAACCAAGTACCGTCCGTACCACGCAATATCGCGGTGCAGATGCCAGGGGAAAACGCCCCCAATCAGGTAATCAACCAAGTACCGTCCGTGCCACGCAATATCGCGGTGCAGATGCCAGGAGAAAACGCCTCCAATCGGGTGATTAACCACCTCCCATCGGCACAGGCACGGGAATCGCTAGAAGCATCCCCGCAGCCGATAGGGGTGAATGAAAGCGTACCAATCCCAGTACCGACTGCGACCAACCAAGCACTGCCAATCCAGACAGTGGCACCCGCACCGATTGCCGTCGTCGAACCTAATGGGGTAACGGCAGATGTTTACCAGGTCAAAGCGGGAGACACGGTGGATGCGATCGCTCGCATTCACGGCGTTTCCAGAGCAGAACTGCTGCGGATAAATCAGTTAGATAACCCGAACATGATTCGGGTGAATCAAGCACTGAAAATCCCGAAAAAACAGACTGTAACTGTAATTCCTGGTCTGAACGCTGCACTTAGACAATCCAAGTCTAATGTTGCTGTACCGAATCTCTCCGTTCCTACTTTGCCAACGGCTGTTCCCTTACCCGTCGCAGCAACACAGGTACGGGTGCAAAGTAGTGCTAACGTACCTATCGTCAAACCAATGTTAGTAGCGGGTAATCCGTTACCCATTGCCACACCCGCTGCCACACCGATTGCCGAGAGGAACCAAACTCAGTCTGCTGGTTTAAAGCAAAACTCTGAGTACAGCACCCAGATTGAGAAACTACGGGAAGACATCATCAAACTACGGCAGCAGTATCGTACCCAGCAAAACGGGGATACCGCTAACTCACAGAACGTTCCGGTTGCTAACATCTCGGTGCCAGTGACTCCCGCATTCGAGCCGGTTGCACCTGTCGTCAACAAACCGTTGCAACGTTCTGAATACTCGACTCCGATCAATCCAGAATTCAGCCCAAATCGTTATAACGAAGCCGTACAAGCAGAAATGCAAAAGCGGCAACGGCAACAACAGCGATCGCAGGCGGCAATCGAAATCAAAGTGCCCCCACCTGCTGCACCACGGGCTAGAACCCAGAAGCCATTGGTGGCAGCAGCGCCCTCCGGAGCGGACACTTATAACCCGACACTCCGGCCCCCCTTCGGGCAACAAGTTGCTCCAGAGTTACCGCCCCTCCCTGGTCCAAATCCCTACCTGCCGGATAGCCAAATCCAATTCAATGGCTACATCTGGCCCTCAAAGGGCGTTTTGACCTCAGGTTATGGTCGGCGCTGGGGACGGATGCACAAGGGAATTGATATTGCGGCTCCGGTTGGCACACCCGTCGTGGCGGCAGCTCCTGGTGTCGTAGTCTATGCACGCTGGAATTCAGGTGGTTATGGAAATCTGGTGGACATTCAGCATCCGGATGGCAGTTTGACTCGCTATGCCCACAACAACCGGCTCCTGGTTCGCGAAGGCGAAGCAGTTGAGCAAGGTCAGCAGATTTCTGAGATGGGCAGCACCGGACGCAGCACTGGACCTCACCTTCACTTTGAGTTGCATCCATCTGGAAAAGGAGCTATCAACCCAATAGCTTTGCTACCCCGACGCTAAAAAAAGGCAAAAGACAAAGCAAAAGACAAAAGAAAATATATTTTCTTTTGTCTTTTTTCTTTTCTTGCGTGAGGGATAGCAATAATCACGCCAGTATGCTAGGATGATAAGGTTGTTCAAGAAAAATTGGCTCTGTAGCTCAGTGGTTAGAGCAGGGGACTCATAAGCCCAAGGTCGCAGGTTCAAATCCCGCCAGAGCCATTTTAAAAGTTATGAAAAGCTAGGACTGAAGAATGAGTAGGCTTGCGATTGTACTCATTCCTCGGTGCTAATCAGTCAGAGTAGTGCCGGATGAGTTCGGCAACAGACCAAGCTTGAGCGATCGCCCCTTGAGCTGCATGAGGCGGATCGCCATCAAAAATTTCCGAGACCGAACCTAGGCAGGCTGAGGACTGCAAGTGTTCAATCATCGGCTGCCAATCAAAAGGGACGGGTTCTGAAGCGTAGAAGCGCCTCCTAGCTCGAATAAAGGGGCCAATCAGCCAGCTCCAAACTGTGCCTTGGTGGTAGGCGCGATCGCGATATTGAGAATTCCCAGCATACGTCCCCACATAGCGGGGATCGGCGGGGTCGAGACTGCGGAGACCGTAGGGTGTCACTAAGCGATCGCCTGCTACCTTGAGGACAGACCGCCCTTGCTCGGCAGGAAACCCGCAATGATAGAGCGAGAGCGCCAAAACTGCATTCGGACGAATTGTGGGGTCTCGCACATCATCCGGTGCGATCGTATCGTAGAAATATCCCAGCGTCGGATTCCAGAACTTTTGCAGCGATCTCTTCACCTGTTGCGCCTGCTGAATATAGCGTTCTCGCTGGTTAATCCGCCTCTGTGAATTCGCGCCTCCTTCCCTTAATAACAATTCTGCCCATCGGCTAGCCCAGCACAAAGCAGAGTACCAGAGGGCATTAATTTCTATAGGTTTACCCCGACGAGGCGTTACCGGCTGACCATCAACCACCGCATCCATCCAGGTAAGCGCCACTCCTGGCGCATCCCAGGTAACTAGCCCATCCGTGGCATCAATCCGGACATTGTACAGGGTGCCAGCCATAAAGCTTTTGTAAATCTGCCGCACCACAGGATATTGCTGAGCCAGAAAATCCCAATCCTGCGTTGCTTCTAGGTAAAGACCCAAAGTTTCAATCCACCACAGCGCAGCATCAATACTGTTGTAAAATGGCTCAGCTCCAGTATCTGGAAACGCATTCGGAATCAAACCATTCCGACAATAGCGCCCAAAAGTTTCCAGCAGTCCCTTCGCTAACTCATAGCGCCCAGTCGCTAAAGCTAGTCCTGGTAGAGCAATTAGCGTATCGCGTCCCCAGTCATTAAACCAGGGGTAGCCAGCAATCACAGTCGGGCCAGCAATGGAAGCGCGGTAGACAATAAATTGATCGCCTGCTCGCAACAGCTGCTGCCAAATATCATTGACAATGTCATTGTCAATGGTTGAGGGTTCGTTGCCATGAACCCTCAACAAGGGACGGCGAAGCGCTTTCAGTCGTTGTTGCTCAACCTGCACTGCTTGCTCAAAGTCTAGGGAACTGAGCTGTGATTGTTTGGAGTTACATAATCCCACTTTCGCTTCTAGGGTGAGGGAGTCTCCCGGTTGTAGGGGTACTGTCAGGTATCCAGGGCTGTAGAGGTCTTCCTTGTCCCCCAATCCCCGCCGCTTCTCTTCTGGATAGTAATAATGCCAATACCAAACGGTGTCTGGTTGATAGCGACCCTTACTCCAGCGCAATTGCCAGGGAGTCCCAGTCCAGTCAGGACGCATCCCTTGCAAGCAAATTTGCTTTTGACCGACTAATTGCGAGAAGGACAATCCGGAAGCGCCGGATTGCTGGTGGTGAAAGTCGCGATCGCCAATTACCGGGCGTAACCTCAGCGTAGCCAACTCAGTGCCTTCATAGCGGTACTGAATCAAAATCCGGTGACAAAACTGGGGAGTACCTACTTGCTCAGTCTCCTTCCCGCTACTTACGCTCTGTGAGCTACTTTCTACTAAGCCATAGGGCATCACCAGCTGCCTGCTTAGCTGCCAGTTATCTTCACCCCAAACCCAACGGGGAAAGGGGTCAATGTCAAAAGAACGCAATAACTCGTAGCCCAAAGGGTCAATTTTTCCATCTATCCAGAAATTTGTCCCTAGTGCAAATACCCGTCCTCCTACATCCAAACTGGCATCCAGGTGAGACAGTAATAAAGTGCGCTGACTCGGCGGATCGAGGGCGGCAATTAACCAACCGTGATAAGTCCGAGTCCGAGCATCACAAACCGTTCCACTGGCAAAACTTCCTAACCCGTTGGTCAGCAGCCACTCGCGCGTATCCAAATTCTTCATTCCTACTCAAACTCGTTATGAGTATGATATAGTTGTTACAGTTCGTAAATTAGCTGTCGTTGCGTCTAGGGTAGACCTCAACTAGATTACCCTTGACTCAGCACGAGTCAATGCAAAATCTATTCCATTTAAGGAGAATCTATTCATGACCCACCACACAGAAGGCTGTCTTCGGGTTGGACAAACCGCCCCGGACTTTACCGCAACCGCTGTGGTCGATCAGGAATTCAAGACCATCAAACTGTCTGACTATCGTGGCAAATATGTAGTCTTGTTCTTCTATCCTCTTGACTTTACATTCGTTTGTCCTACAGAGATTACAGCTTTTAGCGACGCTTATTCAAAATTTCAGGATCTCAACACTGAAATCCTTGGTGTCTCTGTAGACAGTGAATTTTCCCACTTGGCATGGATTCAGACAGACCGCAAGTCCGGCGGCGTCGGCGACCTAAACTATCCCCTCGTTTCCGATATTAAGAAAGAGATTAGTGCTGCTTTCAATGTCCTCGATCCAGAGGCAGGCATTGCACTCCGGGGGCTGTTCATCATTGATAAAGAAGGCGTGATTCAGCACGCTACGATTAACAACCTGGCTTTTGGTCGCAACGTCGATGAGACTCTGCGGACGCTGCAAGCAATCCAGTACGTACAAACTAACCCCGACGAAGTTTGCCCCGCTGGTTGGCAACCCGGTGACAAGACGATGGTTCCCGACCCCGTCAAGTCAAAGGTCTTCTTTTCTGCCGTCTAAATTTCTGGTGTCGAGTTAGTTTCAGAACTGATTCAGTCGTCAATTAATCAAAAACCCCAATACATTTGATGAGATTTTTCCTATCAGATGTATTGGGGTTTAGTTTTTGATGCTTGCGATCGCGTTAACTCCTGTAACGCTACTTGCACGATATCTAGATGCTGGTGATTGTATGCGAGTGCGTGTTGCTATACCTTCCTATCATCGCTCAAGCAGTAGCAACGCCTCACGCCTTATGCTTACTCACTCAGCAATTTTTCTTTGAGTTCCTGACACTCTTTCACTAACGGAATGCCTAACTCTATGGCAATGGATAAAGCGCGATCGCAATACTCAAGAGCCAGAGTGCGATTACCTACTTGAGGATAAGTGTCTGCTAAATTCTTGAGCGCTTCAGCCTCGCCTCGGCGGTTTCCAATGTCTCTTGAAATCTCCAAACTATGCTGAAGGTAACAAATTGCTTGTTCTAGATTATTCGTCCTATTACCAATAATCCTCTCACTGTAAACCATACCTAGATTGTTCAGCGCTGTTTCTTCACCATAACGATCACCTATTTGCCGTGCAATTTCTAAGCCCTGTTGAAGGCAATTCATTGCCTGTTCCAGATTCTCTGCCGGATTGCCCATATTTCTTTTGCTGTAGACCATGCCCAGATTGCTCAACGCCGTCCCAACTCCTGCGCGATTACCTATTTTCTGTGCAATATACAAATACTGCTGGTAGCAAGCAATCGCTTGGTCATAGCTTCCTAGAGACAAGTAAGCACTGCCAAGATTCCCTAGCACCGTGCCCTCTACCTGACGACTTCCAATTTCCCGCGCAATAGCTAAAGCCTGCTGATGGTAATCAATTGCACGGGCGTATTCTCCTAGCGAATCATAGGTAATACCCAGATTCCCCAGCGCATTCACTTCTCCCTGCAAATTGCCTATTTTCCGTGCAATAGCTAAATATTGATAATGACAAGTAATTGCTTCCTGATACCGTCCGAGAGCATAGTAGACATTGCCCAGATTTCCCAAGGCTGTGCCTTCTCCATAGCGATCACCTATCTCCTGTGCAATGGCTAAATACTGAGAATGGCAAGTAATTGCTTTCTCATACCGTCCGAGAGCATAGTAGACATTGCCCAGATTTCCCAAGGTTGTGCCTTCTCCGTAGCGATCACCTATCTCTTGTGCAATGGCTAAATGCTGCTGATGATAAACAATTGCTTGCCGATACTCTCCTAGAGCATGATAGATATTGCCCAGATTCCCCAGCGTTCTCCCTTCCCCATAGCGATTGCCTATTTCTAGTTCAATGACAAAAGTTTTTTGAAAGTAATCAAGCGCTTGGCGATAGTTTCCCAGGAAATAGTAAGCACTTCCCAGACCGTTCAAAAAAGTTGAATCCCTACTAGGATTCAACTTTCCTAAGAGTTTGCTGTACAGAGCAATTTGTTCCCGATAGTAGCCCCAAGTTCCTAGTTGTTCGTGTAATTCTTCATTGCTAGACGTACCAAGACGAATTGAAAGGATTTTGCTGGCTCTTTCCCAGTCTTGCACTTGGCATAGATGGTGAAAGGCTTCCAGGTAGCGATGTACTTTTTCTAAATTGGTAGCATCTGGCGGTGGCTCGTCCTCAATCGTTAGGTAATATTCTACTGCTATGTAGCTGGCAAATTTCTCAAGTGGAACTTCATCCAAATCGATTTTTAGCTTGGCAAAAAGCAATTGACCAAGGGTTTTTAAGTTATTTTTCAAGCTGAAGACGCCTTAATTTTCAAGCTTTGGAATAACTTTTTATAGTGAGCTAGTGCGACACTGCGAACTAAATTGTGTTGCCCTAGAACGCGCTTGTTCTTATAGTCAACTGATTCCTCAACCAGGAAGCGATTACATAATTCTTCTAAAGCTTTGTCTTGACGCTCCGCGCTACACTCCTGCTGTTCTAAACGCTTCACCAAGTTTACCAGCTGCATCAGCCACCCTTCCTGTTGTACTGGAGTGCGATACACTGAAGCAGCGCAAATCAATAGATAAGCATCCCAGAGATCCCTTTTCAATCGCTCAAAGGCTGCTTCAAGTCTTATGTTCATTTGTCTTCGCAGTTTATGGGTAAGTTTGTGTAGCTGCCAATTATCATGTTCTCCCAAGCTTTTTCCTTGCTCTGCTTCCGCTAAAGCCTTTTCGACTTCTTCTATCTCGTCACCGTATTCATTCCAGTATGCTTGTACATTTCCATCAAAAGGCTTACTCAAAATTTCCCCGATAATCACCCGTAAGACTAGAGGATGACCTTGGTAGGCTTTTCCAATTCCTAACAGCAAGGGTCTATCGGATGAATCGTTGCTGACATTTAACCCTGTTGTCTCAAACAATGCCACCTGTTCCGATTCGTCTAGCCCATATAAGACTTGGCGATGCCAGAAATTTTTGTAGCGGAAGTCTACTAATTTAATTGGCAAATCCTGTGAGGTTATGATTAACCGACTTTGGCAAGATTCTGCTGACAATAAGCTGACAAAGAATTTTTCCCACCACTCATCAGCAAAATCCCCCCAGCCATCTTTTTCATTTCCCGTCAGCAGTCTTTCCAGAGAATCAATCAGCACTAGCACCTGATTCTCCCGCAGCTGTTTCACTAGCTTCTGCAACAATCGTTCTGGCTTGTTGTCCTCTGGTGGAATATTCTCTCCCCACTCCTCAAGCCATCTAGCGGCGATACTGGTAAAGTCTGTGGGTTTCACTTCATTGTCAAAATTCGCTCTTTGTAACCTATTCTTCCAGTCTCCTTGAAACCAGTCTTGTAGTTGTACTGCCAATCTTTCAGCCAGAGCAGTTTTACCTATTCCCGTGAGTCCCACGATGAGCAGGAGACGACATGAATTACGCACCTTCTCGCTCAATTCGCTAATTAGCTTCTCTCGACCTACCCAGGAAGAGTCATAAGCAAAAAAATCTTCTGGGGGAGCAAACTGCTCAAAGACGACTGTATCGCCACCTTGACCAAGTGGCTGAGTAATTTCTCGTTTATCCAACCCCAAGGCGACACAAATTTCTTCAAACTTGGAGATATAAATGGGTTTGCTGTTGATAAAGTTACTGACTGTGGATAGAGCTATTCCTAGATGCGCTGCTAAGTCTCCCTGGGTTAGAAAACCATTACGCTCAAGAGCCGATATGACTTTTTGCTTGCGGTCTGGGTGAATTCTGACAGTTCGTGGCATAGCTCATCCCACCAAATTTACTAAGTAATGTATCAATTTCTATGTTAAACGCAGGTCAGTTGCTAAGCCAGGCAGCAACTCAGATAGCGCTCAGGTACGAACTCAGTAAAGTCTTTGCAACTATAAGAATATGAGAGGGGCAACAATAAAACGCAATTAGTTGCTCGGCCCAATATATGGGTAGAGCCTACAAAGCAATGATTGTCACAGTTAGGGATGTCGAAAACTTGATTCAAGAAGCAAAGACGGCTGGTGCTGATCCTGCCGAAATACAAGAGCTTCAAGAACACCTATCAGAGATAAAGTCTGGCAAGTTGATGAGTAACGCATACACCTCTTTCATGTATGAAGAAATTCAACGTGACGGTGGAAGGGTTGTTTGTATGTCAACTGCTCCAGTTTCGCCAGAAGATGACGATGATTTCGAGGGAGTAACCTTCAAGCCTGTAAAACATAGTTTGCCTCCCAAGCCATAACGTAATTAGAACAACAGTAAATAATGTAACGAGCCTAGCAAATGCACCATGCGCTTGCTAGGCTGTTTTATAGGTGGTTAGAGGAGAATTTTGCATTGCGTCTAGAAGATCATACAGGCAAGTTTAGTGAGGCAGAGCTACAGGAGTTAGTAAATTTTATTTGCAATGATTTACTTTCTACTGAAATAGATACTGAGTGGCTGGATGTCATCAGGATTCGTAAAGATGAGCGAAGTGGCTACCGAGGTTATTGGAAATTTAAACTACGTTTTGATACGCAAAATCAGATTGACGGGATTGTAGCTGTAGTTGTCCTGAACTATTACTATGTAAGGACGCTTGACGCCCTCAAGGAGGTATTAGCCCATGAGTACGGACATCATTGGACTCTATCGCACCTTCTAGTGAATCAACGAATTATCGATGTATGGAAAGAACGAATCCCGATAGAATACTATCAGCTTCGAGGCTTAAACAATCAAGATCATGCTCACGACTACTCTAAAGGTTGGCACTGTTGTGACAAAGAAATTATAGCTGAGGATTATCGGGTGCTATTTGCTCCAGAGCCTTACAATGAAAATCATAGAATGGTAGTTAATTTTGATAGTCCACTTGTACAGCCTAATCAAGAAATTAAAAAATACATAGAGAATCTACAAACTCCGTGAATGGCGTACCTGCGCGATCACAATTTTGCTATGGGTCTTACGCCCGGTACCACAAAAGTCAGGGTTTTCTAAGAAGAAGTAACGCTTGTCAGTTTATAAAGTTAGTCGCATCTCCAATTCAAAGATGCGATTTTTGTTGGGGATGAAGGATGCGATCGCTCTCTTGCCCACGATTCGCCCCTGTTCGCAAAAAAGTAAAGAACTATTACAATTACAGCAATAAGACCAAAATGATATACCGATGCTGACATCTACTGACTTTAGCGGACTGTTAAATCAACGCTTCTTTGAGAATTTCTTGCCGATTCCAGCAACCAGCCGTTTAGACCTGGGTGAAACGACTCCAGCATTTGAACTGCCGGACATTACTAACGGGAGGAGAGTTAAGTTATCAGATTACAGGGGAAAGCAACCTGTCATCCTTGCCTTCACCCGCATCTTCACCGAAAAGCAATATTGTCCTTTTTGCTTTCCTCACATCAAAGCGCTGAATGAAAACTACGAGCGCTTTACCAGTTTGGGCGTCGAGGTTTTGATGATTACCAGTACCGACGAACAGCAGAGCAAAACGGTTGTCAAAGACCTGGGTTTAAAGATGCCCTTGCTCAGCGACCCCAGTTGTCGGACGTTTCGAGCTTACTGTACGGGTCAAGCTTTGGGTGCGCCTCTGCCAGCCCAATTCGTACTGGATAAACAGGGAATTCTGCGCTATAAACATTTGTTCTCCTTCCTCGACCATAATGCTGAAGTGGAGAAGCTGCTAGAGACGCTCAGCGGATTGTAGATTACTGGAATTAATACTAATTAAGTTGCGTTCAAGACCCTACTTTGTCTGAACGCAACTTGGGATGAGTATCAGGGAAGTGGGCGAGAAACCCTGCGGAAAAGCGGCACATCGTTAGCCATTGAATTCGCCATCAAGAGAATATTTGACCGTTCTATAGTGGGAAAACTAACGCGATAAATGAAGTCATCCTGCTGCCACATCACTGAAGAAAATTCATAGGATGGCTTCTGCTTTTTTCCTTCCAATAGATATCCTCTAATATCTTTCCTTAAGGTGATGCGATCGCCTGCTGCTTTATGTTTTTCTAATTCTCGTATCGCATTGAGAGAATTCTTTTTCTCAACCGAAAAACTTCCGACTAAGCACGGTTGGGGATTACTGTAGCAGGTAAAAAGGCTAACAGTATAAGCTAACGGAGTTTCTGAGGGGAAGACGCGGACAATCAACTCAGAAGGATCTACATCGGTGGGGCCACTGAGGAGAATTTGGGACGGCAAGCGCATAATCAACCCAGGCGGTACGCTGCTTTGAATTGTCTCTAAATGGCGTGTAAATACAGGAGCGGGACGAGCCTGTACGGGTACGTTCTCGGATGCCCTAATTACTACAGTCCCAGCCACCGCCAGGACGACTGACAGAAATAGATTTTTAACCCGCAAGAATTGGTAACGCAAGGATTTGAGAGTTTGTCAAGGGTTTTAAAAAAAGCATAGCAGCTGGAATGTTGCTCAGGGCGATCGCTCGCCCAAAACCAGAAGGCAAATGCCAAAATCCGACCTTAAGGCTGACCAAGAGAACTGCCTTCGCACTTTATGATTTGTAAAGTGAACGTTTGTAAACTATCAGCAGTCTAAATAGACAGGCAGGCACAGAGCTAACCTGTTGCCTTTGCATCTCACCGCTGGACAGCCCCGCCCAAGGTGAGTCCGAACCGTCTCCTGAGTGGAACACCCAAGTGCAACTTAAGCGTATGTCTCCTGATATCTCTGCTGCTCAAGCCTCTCGGCAGCAAACGAGTCAAAAATCAACAAGCCAACGGCAAAATCAAAAAATTCCCCTATTTATATTGATATTTGCTGTTTTAGGGATGCCTGGGTTGACCAGTTGTGGCATTCTGCCGAAAGCAGAAGCGGAGGCTCAATCTCCCAGAGGGCAAGAAGGGGGGCAAGGAAAACCTACACCAGTGGATGTGGCGATCGCTCGCAGCGAATCGCTTCAAGAAGATGTAAAATTTATCGGCACGACTCGCCCACTCAGAGAAGTCTCGGTGCAACCCCAAGTGGAAGGACGGCTGCTCTCTCTTAAAGCAGATGTGGGAGATCGGGTGGCGCAGGATCAAATTGTTGCCCAATTAGATGACACCACCTTGTTGACTAGCGTGAATCAGGCGCAAGCAGAACTCGCAACGCTTCAAGCAGAAGTTGCCCGCGCCCGAACTCAGGTAGCGAATGCCCGGACACAGGTGGAACAGGCAAAAGTTGAATTGCAGCAAACACAGCGGGATGCGGCGCGACTGGCTGGCTTGGCGAGACAGGGTGCGATCGCGCAGCAACAAGCAGAATTAGCTCAAACCGAAGCTCAAACGGCTCAACAAGCTTTGCTCTCTGCTCAGTCACAGGTGAGTACAGAACAGCAAGCAGTCATAGCGGCTCAAGGTAGAGTCAAAGCGCAACAATCTGTACTGGCTCAAAATCGCGAACGCCAATCCTATTCAGTATTAACTTCCCCCATTAGCGGCGTTGTCGTTTCTAAAGGGTTAGAACCGGGGGATTTAGCGAATCCAGGTAGTGAAATCTTGAAAATTGGAGATTTCAGCCGCGTCACAGTAGTGGTGCCAGTTTCAGAATTGGAATTGTCAAATATCCGGGCTGGACAATCGGTGCGGGTGCAATTAGATGCCTTCAAAAACAGGGAATTTCTTGGACAAGTGGCTCGCATTTCTCCGGCGGCGAATGTAGCGGCTCGTCAAGTGCCGGTAGAAGTCACGATTGCCAACCCCAAGGGTGAGATCGGCAGCGGACTGTTAGCACGGGTCAGCTTTGCCTCAAATGCATCCCCACGGGTCGTGGTGCCGCAAACGGCGCTGCAAGAAGCAGGAGGGAGAGGGGGACAGACACAAGGGAGGCAGGCACAAGGGGGACAGGCAAGGAGCGAGGGAGAGAGCGCTTCCAACTCCCAAGAAAATGCCAAATCTAGCAAAGCGACGGTGTTTGTTGTGACTCGTGAAGGGCAACAGCCAAGAGTGCAGGCTCGATCGGTGACAGTGGGCGATCGCGTAAATGGAAAAGTAGAAATTCTGTCGGGATTAAAGCCAGGAGAGCGATTTGTCAGCCGCGCTGGTAAGCCGCTCAAGGATGGCGAACTTGTCAGCTTAAGTGTTTTATCAGAAACCGCAAAGCCCTAGAGTTTTGAGTTTTGAGCTTTGAATTCTTAATTCAAAACTCACTCATGCACTCAAAATTCCGAATTCACTCAAAATTCAGAACTCAAAATTCAAAATTATTATGTCTGGATTTAGCCTAAGCGCGATCGCCATCCGCCGTCACATCGGCACACTCATGCTCACCATCGCTACGTTGGTGCTGGGAGTCTTCTTTCTTTCCCAACTGCAAGTTGATTTATTACCGTCTATCACCTATCCCCGGATTGGCGTGCGGCTAGATGCCCCTGGAATCTCTCCAGAGGTAGCAGTTGACGAAATCACTAAGCCGCTAGAAGAAGCATTAAGCGCCACACAAGGAGTGGTACAAGTTTATTCTCAAACCCGCGAAGGGCAGGTAAGTTTAGACTTGTACTTTGAACCGGGAGGCAACATTGACCAAGCGCTAAACGATGCCACTGCTGCCTTTAACCGGGGTCGCAGTAGACTCCCCAGTACCATCGAAGATGCCCGCTTATTTAAAGTTGACCCCTCCCAGCTGCCTGTCTACGAAGTGGCGCTGCAATCTGCTTCGCTGGGGGATGCAGAGTTACGAGTCCTTGCCGATGAAGAATTATCCCGCGAACTCGGTGTAGTCAATGGTGTCGCCGCTGTCGATGTTGCGGGTGGAGTGGAAGAACAAGTCCGGGTGCAAATTGACCTGAATCGCTTACAAGCGCTGGGGGTGAGTTTAACAGATGTGTTAAATGCTTTGGGCGATCGCAACCAGGATGTCTCTGGCGGTCGCTTGCAAGGCGCTGACTCCGAACCACTAACCCGCACCGTCGGACGCTTTCAGAATGCCCAAGAAATTAGCAATCTCTCCTTTGAGGTTGGTTCCCCAACCGCCGGTCTGAGGAGAGCGCAAAGCCCCGCGCTTTTACCGCAATCTCGCGTTTATCTAAGAGATTTTGCCGAAGTCATTGATGGGACAGAAGACCAGCGGGTATTTGTCTATCTGAATGGGCAACCAGCGGTAAAACTCAGCATCCAAAAGCAACCGGATGCCAATACTATCGAGGTTGTGGATGGAATTAAAAAACGGATCGAAGAACTGCGCCAAGCTGGGGTGATTCCCGAAGACATGAAACTTTTGGCAACGCTGGATGAGTCGAAATTTATCAGCAACTCGATCTCCAACGTGACCAGTTCCGGATTGCTGGGTGCAGGGTTGGCAGCGGTGGCGGTGATGCTATTTCTCGGTAGCGCCCGTCAAACTTTAATTATTATCATCGCCATTCCCCTAGCGACCATCGCGGCGATTATCTTAATGCAGCTATTTGGACTCTCCATCAACATTTTTAGCTTAGGTGGTTTGGCGCTGGGTGTGGGGATTGTCGTAGACAACTCTATCGTAATGATGGAGACAATTGCCGAAGGTGCTGGCATGACTCCGGGTCAGGATAGCAAAGCCCGCATGAATAGCCAGCAAGTAATCGATCAAGCAGAACGCAGCGGTCGCGAGGTGGAATCAGCGCTAATTGCCTCTACCACTACTAACTTGGTGTCTGTACTGCCGTTTTTGCTGATTGGTGGCTTTTTCTCCCTGCTATTTAATGAATTAATTCTTACCATTAGTTTTTCTGTAGCTGCCTCTCTATTGGTGGCGCTGACCGTGGTGCCAGCACTCAGTTCCCGGTTGTTGGCTATCCAGTGGTCGAGTGGCCTAGGTAAGTTTTGGCCTTTACGGGAATTTAACCGCCGATTTGAGGCAGCGACTGGCAGCTATACTCGCTTTCTGACTGGAGTCGTGCGTTATCGGTTGTTAGTAATCGCCGCTATTGTTCTGCTTTTCGGCGGCAGTAGTTTGTGGATGGTCGGTCAAATTCCCCAAGAAATTTTGCCTCGGATTAATACGGGGCAAGCAAATTTGTTTGCCCAGTTTCCACCCGGAACCAGCGTGGAAACTAACCAAAAAGTGATGAAACTGGTGGACGAAATCCTGGTTAAACAGCCAGAAAGCGACTATGTATTTAGCACAGCCGGAGGTTCTCTGTTCGGCAGCAACACGAATGCCAATCCCCTACGCGCTTCCAGCTCAATTACCCTCAAGCAAGGTACAGATGTTGAGAAGTTTGTTGAGAAAGTCAATCAAGAGTTTAACAAACTGAACTTGGCGGGGATTCGTCTGCGATTGAATCCCGGTCAGGTACGGGGGATTATCCTCAGTAACTCGCCAGTGCGGGGGGCGGATGTGGATATCATCCTCCAGGGAAACGATGAGCAGCGGTTGCAACAAGCGGGGCGGCAAGCGCTGCAAGCCTTGGATGAGCGAGTAAAAAGTGCAACTTTCCGACCTGATGCCGACTCTCGACAACCAGAAGTGCAGATTCGACCAGATTGGGAGCGTGCAGAAGAGTTGGGGTTGACAACGCAAGACATTGGGCAAACGATTCAGACAGCAATCGAGGGGTCAGTACCGACTCAGTTGCAAAGAGGCGATCGCTTAGTGGATGTGCGCGTACAATTCAATGAAGAATCTGTAGAACGCGCTTCTCAACTCGCACAAATCCCCTTATTTGTCAATAACAACAGCTTAGTTCGGCTGGGTGATGTCGCGACCATTTCCGAAGGTCAAGCCCCTGGTGAAGTTCAGCGGATTAACCAACGACAGGTTTTTATCATTGCGGGTAGTCTGACCGAAGGAGCTAACCTCAGCGACGCCCTGACAGAGGTAGACGAGGTACTGGGGAATTTGCGATTACCCGAAGGCGTGAGCGTGATACCCAGTTCGACAGCGGAAACGAATCAGCAGTTGCAAAACTCCTTGACAATTTTAGGAGGTTTAGCTGCTTTCTTAGTTTTCGTCGTCATGGCGGTACAATACAACTCCCTAATTGACCCCTTGGTAATTATGCTCACGGTGCCCCTGGCTTTAGCGGGGGGCATTCTGGGACTTTATATCACTCAAACCGCTATCGGTGCTACGGTGCTAGTCGGTGCGGTGCTGCTGGTGGGGATTGTGGTAAACAACGCCATCATCATGGTGGAGTTGGCGAACCAAATTCACGAACAGGAAGGCATCGACCGACAGGCGGCGATTTTAAAAGCGGCTCCCATGCGCCTGAGAGCGATTATGATGACCACCATCACCACGGTTCTCGGCTTGTTTCCTTTGGCGCTGGGAATCGGGGAAGGCTCAGAATTTCTACAACCGTTAGGCGTTGTGGTGTTTTCCGGTCTATCTCTGGCGACGCTGCTAACCTTGTTTATTATTCCCTGCTTCTACGTGCTGCTGCACCAGTTCCCGGTCAGCAAACAGGTACTAAAATGGCAGCGATCGCTATCGAGGAAATTTGCCCGTAAAACTTTTTCGAGCGATCGGAAGTTCTAATTTGTGCTGTCTTTAGCACTCAGAGTTTAGCCCCACCCCTGTCCCTCCCGGTCAACGGGAAGGAGTTCAATATTCCCTCTCCGTCAACGGAGAGGGGTTAGCGGTGAGGTTCCGAGTGTGTAGAGAGTTCGTTTTTTGGCCCACCATCAATTGCTTCTTTCAATTTTGTGGGCGAACGGGAATTTCAATCCAGAACTCAGTGCCCTTGTCTGGTTGAGAAGAACACTTAAAAACGCCGCCGTGTTTTTCCACCACAATTTGATAGCTGATCGACAGTCCCAAACCCGTGCCTTTACCAACCGGCTTTGTCGTGAAAAAAGGATCGAAGATTTGCGCCTGCACCGCCTCTGGCATACCAGAGCCATTATCAATAATTTGAATCACCACGTTAGCAGGATG
>NZ_JACJOQ010000526.1:0-4619 GCF_014695635.1 Coleofasciculus sp. FACHB-712
ACTAAAAAGTTGGTGCAACAGTTGGCAAGTGAAGGAGCCAGGCTAGTCGTTACCAGTCGCAACGAAACAACGGGTAAGGAAGAAGTAGAAGTTGCCCACGAAGCTTTAATCCGCCATTGGCCGACGTTGCAAAATTGGTTGGATCAGAACCGCAGTGATCTGCAACTGCGAGAGAACATCAATCAGGCAACAGGAGATTGGCACAAACATAAGGATAAGCCAGATCAAGAGGCTTATCTCATCCATCAGGGGGGACGATTAGAGAATGCCGAGATGTTGTTGAAGCATCCCAAATTTGTGCATCTCAACCAAGAAGAGGCGGAATATGTCTCGGCTTGTATTCAGTTGCGCGATCGCATCCGCAGGCAAGAAAAACAACGCAGACATCGCCTGCTTTTCGCCGCTGTCAGCTCAGCTTTTGTCTTTGCTGGATTTGCCATCTTTGCTGGATATCAGTGGCGGCAAGCAGAAATCGAGCGAATTCAGGCGTTAAGTGCTTCCTCAGAAGCTAAGTTGGAAGTGGATCAATTAAAGGCGCTGATCAAAAGTTTACAAGCTGCCAAAGAAGTTAAGCAACTGTGGTTGCCATCAACAAACTTAATTACTGGAGTAATCGTCAGGCTGAACAAGTTAACTTCGGAAGTCAACGAACGCAATCGCTTAGAAGGACATAAAGACCAAGTTACAGATGTCAGTTTTAGCCCAAATGGTCAGATACTGGCGAGTACTGGAGTTGATGGCACAGTTCGTTTGTCAGATTTACATGGCAAAGAACTAATTAAATTTGGAGTGAGTAAAGAGCGTGTTAGAAATATCTACTTTAGCCCGGATGGTCGGCTACTGGCGACTGGTGGTGAGGATGGGACTACAAAATTGTGGGATTTGAAAGGAAGCCTAATGAGGGAATTTCCTAAGCAAAAGGAGGGGGTATATAATATCGCTTTCAGCCCTAAGGGTCAGACTGTCGCCACTGGTTCTGGAAATGGCATCGTTCGCTTGTGGAATTTGCAGGGCAAATTATTAAAAGAATTTCCTGCCCACAATACTGGGAGTAATAGAAGAGTCTGGGGTATTAGTTTCAGTCCTGATGGTAAGGCGATCGCTACGGGTTCTGGAGACCGCACCTCCAAGTTGTGGGATTTGAACGGCAAACTATTAAGCGAATTTAAAGGGCATAAAGATACGGTATTTAGTGTTAGTTTTAGTCCCGATGGTCAAAAACTTGCCACTGCCTCTAAGGATGGTACTGCCAAGCTGTGGGATTTGAAAGGAAAAAAGTTGGGAGAATTGTTAGGAGATCAAGAGCAAAACTGGGTGTTTAGCGTCATTTTCAGTCCCGATGGCCAGCACCTCGCCACTGGTTCCAAGGACGGCGTTGTTCGCTACTGGGGTTTGAATGGAAAACTCTTGAAGCAATTTAAAGGGCATTCAGACTCGGTTAGGAGTGTTATTTTCAGCCCAAATGGGGGGCTTTTAGCTACTGCTGGATACGACAACACTGTACGCTTGTGGGATTTGCAAGCTCGTCAGCAGCTAACTAATTTCAAAGCGCAAAAAGGCACAGTCTGGAGCGTCAGTTTTAGCCCGGACGGCGAGATCCTAGCGACTGCTGGAGCTGATGGCACTGTCCGCCTGTGGGATTATTTATCAGGCGAGCAGTTGGGGGAATTCAAAGGTCATCAAGGTGTAGTTTGGAAGGTTAGTTTTAGCCCGAATGGCAAACTTTTAGCTACATCAGGAGAGGATGGCACCGCTCGCTTGTGGAGTTTATTTGGTAAGCAACGGAGAGAATTCAAAGGCCATAAAGGTGAAGTCTTAGGTCTAAATTTTAGCCCGGATGGTAAACTTTTAGCGACTTCAGAAAAGGATGGCACCGTTCGTTTGTGGGATTTGTCTGGTCAGCAACTAAGAGAATTAAAAGGTCATGAAGGTGCCGTCCTGAGTGTCAGTTTTAGCCCGGATGGCAAACTTTTAGCTACCGCAGGAGCGGATGGCATGGTTCGCTTGTGGAATTTATCTGGTGAGAAGCTAAGAGAATTCCTCGCGCATCGAGACTGGATCAACAGCGTCATTTGGAGTAATGACGGTCAAAAACTGGCTACAGCTAGTAGCGATCGCACTATCCGTTTGTGGGATTTGTCAGGTAATCAATTAAAGAAGGAATTCAAAGGTCATAGAGGTGCAGTACAGAAACTCCGTTGGAGTAACGATGGTAAGCTGCTAGCGAGTGCTGGATCTGACTCAACTGCTCGTCTGTGGGATGTAGCCGGTCAAGAGGTTGCCGTATTCAAAGGTCATAAAGGTGAGGTCAAGAGCATTGGTTTCAGTCCGGATGGCAAGTTTCTCGCTACGGGTGGCGAAGATGGAACTATTAAGTTGTGGCAGGTGGAAGGATTCGATGAGCTGATGGTGCGGGGTTGCGCTTTGGTACGGGACTATCTCAATAATCCAAATGCAGAACTCGATCCGGAAGAAAGTCACGTTTGTGATGGTATCGGCACTGCTAGTAATCTACCCAAATCCAACTGAGAATATTAGCTGCTACCTGAAAATTTAAAAGCTGTGCGGGAGTTTTCCCACACAGCCGTTTACATAGTTGCGATAGTTGCGATCGCTATTAACTCAATCCCTTCAACACATTTAAGAGATTGGTGGCTATTGACATTGCTGTTTGCATATCGGTGTTATTAGCTGGAGCTTTTTGTACAGTATTGACAAATTGCTCTAATGATGAAATCAGTTGCGTCTGAACTTGCTTAAGGGCAGCTTCATCAGGCACTTGCTCTGGAGTTTCCGGAGCCAACCCCTGTCCCGGCTGGTTAGAAGGCAAATGCACAGTTTCAATCGTGGGGCGCTCGGCACTAGCATCTTTACTGCTACTGACCACTAGCCGGACTGCTGGGTCGCCGATAATCGCATAGTTGCGGGCGTCGTTGTTAGCCGTCCACATAGCAGCTAAACTCCGATTGTTGGGAGTCGCGCCAAACTTAATATCTTCTAACTCAATGTTAAGGTCAGAGGAAATTTCGGCATAGCGCTCATCAAAATACTCCACTGCCGACCCGACTGGATGACCTTCCAGCAGGCGCTTCACGCTACTTTGAAAAACTGCTATCTGCCGTTTATCTGCACTTGAACCGCGAATATCTGACCAAGAGAAAGAACAATCCCAAGCTCGATCTATATGACCGATGACAGCTAGGGCACCTCCCTTGGGATGGCTCAGAAGTTTCTGCGGCAAGCGGGCAAGAAAGGGATACGGCGCAATGTCTGGTCTTTCTGAAAGAGATTGAGAGTGACCCTCGAATTCATCCTTTTGGGGACAGCCAGCACCATAGCAGGCAAAGTGAAAAGCAATCATCCCTAACAGCCGCGCTTGTTCGCTAATATCGTCCCCAGAAAAGTAAAAATCTTCCGGAATCGGTTTTTTTCCCCATTCGAGACCAGGCCAGTCTTGGCACAGCAATGCGCCTTGGTGGGGCAACTGTCGCGGATCGCCGTTGGGAAAGACCATACCGTGACTGGCAGTGAACAGCAAACTAGGCGTTTCGCTGCCTCCTAGCAGCTGCCCCAGACGCGCTTTGGTTGCTTCTTCTTTAAGAATCGTTTTCACATCCCAGTTGGAATGTTCCTCGACAGCCCATTCAGATAACGGCTGAATCAGGTCTTGAGTGCTGAGATTAGTGGCACGGTCTCCTGGGTTGCACACGCCGAAAAAGGCAGCGCTAGGAGATAAGGATAGATTGCTAGTTTCCGCTTCTACTACACTGCGAGCGTACTGCGCGTACTCCTGTGGCGTATCAAAATAAATGCGACCTACTGCATACTGAACGCTAAGCTGGGACTGAAAGCGATAGGGAATTGTTACTGGATCTCCAACAATCAGCAGGTAGTAGGGCATTTTGTCTGGATCGGCAGGACCTGGACCTAATCCTTGACGCGACAGGAACTTATTTTTTGATTCGTACTGATTTTTTGCCTTGTCGTGACGATAGCCTTTAGGACCAATGTATTCCTGATAGTAATGCTCGTGCTTTTGGGTGGCTTGCTTTTTGCGATGGTCTAATAGCTCGCTGAGCGCCTCTCGAATTGCCGGATCGGCATCGTAAGCGAAAATTACTCCCCAACCTGTTTCTGCAAGGTTTTTGGGGTCTATTCCCTCTATGGGAGCAAAGTCAATCTCTTCTTTTTGTCGCTTTTTTAGCTGGATATCTTCTAAACTTTCTGGATCGAATTCTTCGCCCTGGGCAATCTTAGCTACTTGCTCAGCAGTCAAAGGAGGCAGCAAATAATCGCCACTGGCTCCATTAATTCCATTGAAGAATAGCAGGTCTTCGGACATCTCTTTGGTTCCTGATAATTTTGAGTGACTAACACCGCAAGGCTGTTGGATTGACCTCTTTTCCCACTCTTGTGTCGCAAGTACAGACGCATCTGTCTTCCCTCTTGCCTATATAGGCAAGCAGGGTTGGGGAGGTTAGGCGATCGTCCGAACAGTCTTAATGTCTTAACTAAGACTGGCGGTTAACTGCCAGAAACTGCCGACCACAGCACATGGGCTACTTCCGGTTTGGCAAAGTCGTTATGGGCACCAACAAACTTGTCTGTCACGTCATTAA
>NZ_JACJOQ010000527.1:0-9024 GCF_014695635.1 Coleofasciculus sp. FACHB-712
AGGGTAAGAGTCATGCCCAGAGAACCCAGGATCAGCAGAGGTTTGCGTCCAAACTTGTCCACGAAAGCGATCGCGACTAGCGTTGTCACAATATTGGTGATACTGGTAATCACGGTAATCCACAGCGAATCCTTCTCGGAAAAGCCTACCGCCTGCCACAGGACGCTGCTGTAGTAGAAAATCACGTTAATTCCTACCAACTGTTGCAGAATAGATAACCCAATACCAACCCAGACTATCGTGAGTAAGCCATGCCGACCCATGAGATCGGACAGTTGAGGTTTGCGCTCCCGCGATACCGTCTGCCGAATCTCCTGTACTTTAGCCTCAACATCTCCACCCAAAACCTTTGTCAAAACCGAAGCCGCTTCTGCGTCCCGTCCTTGAGCCACCAAGTAGCGGGGTGATTCTGGAATCCTCAGTGCGCCTATTCCATAGGCAATGGCAGGTGGGATCTCAGTCCAGAACATCCAACGCCAAGCAGGTATCCCGAACCAGAAGGGCGCTTCGGCGGAACCCGCAGCGACAGCGATGAAGTAGTCGCACAGCAAGGCGATGAAGATCCCGGTCACGATCGCAAGTTGTTGCAGAGAACCCAGGCGTCCGCGCAGGTGTGCAGGGGAGACTTCAGCAATGTAGGCGGGGGCGATAACGCTCGCAGCACCAACTGCTACCCCGCCCACCAATCGCCAAACCATGAAATCCCAAATATTAAAGGCAATACCAGAACCCACGGCGCTGATCAAAAACAGAATAGATGCGACGATCATCGTTTTTACCCGCCCGTAACGATCGGCGATCTGTCCGGCAAAGAAGGCTCCCACCGCCGAACCCAAAAGTGCGGAGGAAACAGCGAATCCCGTTGCCACACTACCGGCTTGAAAATCTTTTCCTAAAGCGGCTACCGCACCATTAATTACGGCAGTATCAAAACCAAATAAAAAGCCGCCAATCGCAGCTACCAGCGCCAGCATCAGCACATAGGATGTGCTGGCTTTAGGCATAACAGGTTTGTTGTGAATAGTCATTTGTTAATCCCTAAGTCAAACGCAAATGCAAAGCTAAATTGATTTCGATTTGCTCATCCATACAAACTTTGAAACGCAAAGCCTGCCAAGCGATAGCCAGCAACCTATCGTGGTAGCTGTCTATCGCTTGGCGATTACCTCCAGTACGTTGCGCGATCGCTTATGTACTACGGCAATTTCTACTTTTGTGAACTCCGGAGACAACGATCGGATTGTTCTCCTGGTTCAGCTTCGATAGCTAGTCTGTGTTTAATGTGAGAAATGGGATAAACCGGGTTATCAGAAAGATGTAAATTTATTTCTCACCATGAGAACATTGTTTGATCCTACCTTCTGACTAGCATCAATCTTTAGGATTAAACCTACGAAAGCGTAAGAAAATGTAAGATTTAGCGAATAAACTTAACATAAATACCTGATTAAGAGTAAATATCCCAAAATATAGGAGCGTCAGGTTGTAAATAGTATTTAAGAGCGATCGCAAGGAGAGTTATCTAGAAGTAACTTGACAGACTACACGACCTGTGAAAACGCATTCATGTACCGGATGCGATCGCAAGTGTCACCGAATCAAATTTCTCTTCACCATCAGCCGCTCACCAGTGCGTTTTGCGGTAACATTAAGCACTCCCTAGCTTGCTGATAGATCGTTGATTTCAGTTTCATTTCATCCCTACTCCCTCCAAAATCCGTTTAACTGTACTGAAGGGTGTTCCTCCACCTCACGTCAGTATGTAAAGTTTAATTAATAACATTTTTCTGTAAAGCTTACGCAAAAACACGGTAAATATTGCGTAAAGCTACGCTTTCACTGACAAATTTGGGGTATTTTTCGTCTAACAGATACAAGTCTAAATCTATGGGAGGAGCCTTATGAAAATTAAAACTTTTACATTTAAACCATTCATCAAGCTACTGAACCTGTCAGCTTTAATCACTTTAAGTACCGCTGCCATTTTAGACCTTGGAGCTTCTGGAGCAGATGCTGCCTTATTAATTGGTAATACTAAAACCAACAATGTAGTGCGTTATGACGATAAGACAGGAAAGTTTTTGGGTGATTTTATTGCCCCTGGTAGTGGTGGCTTATCTAACCCAGATGATTTAGTATTTGGTCCTGATGGAAATCTCTATATCAGCAGTGGTAGTAGTTCTACAGGACAGATATTGCGCTACAACGGCAAGACAGGTGCATTTATCGATGTATTTGCTTCAGGGGGAAATCTAACTCGTCCCTATGGGATAGTATTTGGACCTGATGGCTATCTTTACGTGAGTAGCTTTCTTACAGACACAATTCTGCGTTATAACGCTACAACAGGTGCATTCGTAGATGTATTTGCTTCAGGAAATGGCTTACCTGGTGGTTTAAACGGCCCGAATGATTTGTTATTTACACCTGATGGTAAGTTGCTCGTTTCTACTCAGGGTAGCGTTGCCATTCCTGGTGATGCTAACACAGATGGCATCATTTCACCTGGAGAGTTTGTTCCTGACTTTAGCCAGGGACTTCCCAGCCAGATATTGAGTTATGACATTAAAACGAAACAATCTACTGTTTTAGTAGATTCAGCTACTCCACTTCCCAACAGTTTTAACTTCGTCAGCTTTTTGGGTTTAGCACTTAGCCCCAAGGGAGATTTGTTCACGACTGACTTTGCAAATGGGTTACGAACTTATGACATTAATTCAGGTGCATTAAAAGCGACTATTCCAACTGACTATACTTCAACCCCTGGAGGTTTTAGCAATAACTTTATTGGCAATCTGACTTTCATTGGAAATACCCTCTTTACTGTTGGTTTTGACCTTACCAAAAACGATTATGGAGCGATTCTACGATATGACAGCGTAACAGGGAATGCTCAACCTTCGGCAGGTAATCAAGGTGCAGTCTTTGTCTCAACTAACAGTAATCTTCAGCGTCCAATTGGCATTACATCGATTACGTCTGTACCAGAACCAACAGCTACGATAAGTTTCTTTGCATTTGGTACATTCTGCGCGATCTTTCTACGAAAGTCTAATCGAAAAAAACGCTGCTTGCACGCAGAAGATAGAGTGTGACAGCAGAGCGTTAAGCTGTTTCGAGCATTGGGGATTCACTTTCATCCCCAAATTGAAAGCTTGCAGGATAAAGACTACCGGGGAATGCAAAAGCTCCATCCCAACAATCTCCTACCATACAAGAAACCGAAAGGGAACGACTGACAGTACAACAGAAAGCCTACAATCGCCAACTGGCTCGTGAACGGGTGGTAATTGAGCACGTCAATCGCTGCTGGAAGATTTTCAGAATTTTGGCTGAACGTTACTGCAATCGGCGCAGACGCTTTGGATTACGGTGCAATCTCATTGCTGTTTTGTACAATTATGAGTGTTCTCAACGGGCTTGCTTAGGTTAATTTGCAAGAGGTCTAATGTTTATGTGCTGATTTTTCTCATCTTCCCCGCCTTGGCAATCCCTACTACAAACCTAATTTGCAAGAGGTTTCTTGTCGGTGTCCATATTGGTGCTCGTTCAGAAACAGGAGCCAAATTTTCCAGCAATCGTCTTTTCCCTCATCGCTCTGTTCGCCGTTCTCAATACTGCTTTGCTGAATTTTGTTACCGCATCGCGGCTGCTTTACGGAATGTTCCGCGAAGGTTTGCTTCCAGCTTGGTTAGGAAAATTACATCCACGCCGCGCAACTCCCTATCGAACGCTAGTTGTCATTCTGCCACTCGTGATTTTTCTCGCCCTTTCAGGTACACTTCAATTCCTAGCTGGAACAACCGCAACCTTGATTCTGGCAATGTTCTCTCTTGTCAACCTCTCACTGCTGGTCATTAAAAGGCAAGAACCCCGAACCACTGGGTTTCGGGTTCCTTCTGCGATTCCAGCTTTAGCGTTAATCTCCAACTTAGTTCTGATTGCCTTTGCCTCTCGTGAAAGTCACATTTTGGCGTTAGTGTTTACAGGTTTAGGAGTTTTGATAATTTTAATTCGCAATGCTCTTAGCAGACGATTGCCAAGCTCCTAATTTTAAATGCTGACTGTCAATGCGAATTCTACTTGATGAATGTGCGCCACGACCTCTGACACTCCTGCTGTTCGTGGCGCGATCGCTCAGGCTGCTTAAGTTATCGTGGAGGCGATCCCTGGAGGTTGTTTGTTAGCATCGCATCATAAAGCTAGGCTGCAAGACTAAAATTCACTCTCGCTAAACTTGCAGTAGATTCGATTGAACAACGTTGCAAACTTCCGTTCAAATCCACCTGCCTAAAACCATTACATGCCCTACAATCCCTTTGAAAAACCAATCGGAGAAGCACTTGAGTCTGAGGATCTTCAACTCCTAACTACGCGGCAAGTAGCTGAAGGCTATTACGTTGAGTACAAACGGGAGATGCCGAACTCAACGAAGATAGCTCGTAGTTTGGCATCACTTGCGAATACTTATGGTGGTTGGTACATCGTAGGGGTAGAGACTGATAGTCATAATGTTGCAACAGCAGTTTCTGGTTTCGACCCTACATCATGCCATGATCCTATCTCAGTCGTCCGTGATTTGGTTAAACACCATATTGATCCAGTGCCTATCTTTTTTCCACAGGTTATTACGCTCGATACCGGACATTTAGTCCTTACTGTATATGTACCTGACAAGCAGGAGACTCCATTTATTACCAAGGACGGGCGAATATATCGACGCACCAATGATTCCTCTGACCCTGTGCCAGAGACAAGCCGCTATGCTCTAGATCAACTTGTTGAACGTGGAAAAGAGGTTTCAAAACGATTTGCACGATTTTCAAAAGATGAGCGTACTTTCAGCAAAGCTGAAGAGGATGGATGGTTGAAAATCTACATTTCACCATATCCCTTTGGCTTGATTGAACACCCTGATGTGTTTTCTACGTCAGTTATTGAAAGTCTACTGGAAGCCAGCAAAAAACCAATTCAATTTCCATTCTTTGATAAACCTGAAATTCCCATATCAGGAAACATCGAGTTTAATGCAGCTTATCCGACTCCTAATTCTGTCGTACTCCGCCATACAAATATTCAAAATGAAGCATTTAACTCACTTGCTATCGAACTTGATAGATTTGGCAGAACGAAGATATTTATTCCGCTGCAACGAGTTCAGCTCAAAGACTATGACTTATCAAGCATCCGCTCACCTCTAGTGCATCAGCAAATTCTTAATCGGATCAAAGCCCAGCCTGACGGAAGAAGTACGTACCTTCATTTTTTTAATATTGGCAAAGTTTGGTTAATAATTGCTGTTTTAGTTAACTATTACCTAGATTGGCTTGGCAAATCCACTACTTTAACTGGTTTTCAGGTAGCCCTAGAACTTGATGAGGTGTGGCGATACGTCCCATTCTACGACTTTGACTCATGGGGTCAACACGTTGAACAGTTTGGTTTACCCGTGCTTATGAGAAGTTATGTGCGATTCCCTGAAGAGGAGGGAAAAGGACAAATTATCAGTGCTGAGAATAATCTTTGGATTGGTCTGTGCTTGAGTGTTGGGCTTGCTTGCGGTCTACCGCCTGAGTTTTTTGCAAGTGCGCTTGGTCCAGTAATCACAGATGCCTCTGGGCTAGGAAAATCCCTCAGCTAGGGGCAGTTATTCAAGGTTATCTGCTGTATTGTGCCTCAAGATCCTGCAAGGTTATCTGTGAGATATAGCAATCCTAAATGATTCGTGAATCCCTGTAGAGACGCGATATATGGCGTCTCTACAGGGCAAATACCTGTTCACAACTGAAATAGGATTGCTATAGTGCTTTGAGGTTGTCTAATCCCCATTGCTATCAAACTTTCGATGTACAGCCTCAATTAATGGTGCTATTCGATCTAGTTGAATTCAAATTTGCTGAACTCAGTCATTAGTTCAGTCATATACCTTAAGTTTTCACCTAGCGTTTCCCATCTTTTAAAGCACGCGATCGCACCGGAATTTGCGGTGCATCCGGATTGCACTTAATTGCTTTTGATTGTTGCCAAATTGGTAAATCTGCTAACTGTTCAGCCGCTTTTTGGGAACAGACAAAGTTAGGAATGTGACCTTGCAGATCTCCGATGGCTACCCCCTGTTGCTTCAGCAACGACCAAATATTAGCCCTCAGATTGTCCTTATCGGCATGATAACCACTCCACGTTGTCTTGATGTTATTTGGCATCAGCGATCGCTAATTTGTTATATTAACAAGTCCTTGTGGAAGATAGACTGGGATAGCAACCGACTCAGCTTGGCTCATCCCAAAACTTGCAATATCAACGCTAACATTTATCAAGCCACTTTTTGCTAACCCACTTTGATTCAGGACATACTCAATGGCTACCAGAGAAGAAATCCTCTTAAACTTTGATCCTAGCGGTATTGGTGTCGATAACGGTAATCTCTTAGGACTTCCATTTGACTACGACTCTGCCAATATTATTGTGTTTGGCATTCCCTGGGAAGTGACTGTTTCCTATGGCTCCGGCACAGCTTTTGGACCAAATGCAGTTTTAGAATCCTCTCGTCAACTGGATTTGTATGACTTTGACAATCCAGAAGGCTGGAAGAAAGGTATTTTCATGGTAGAAATTCCCAAAGATATCCAGCAGAAAAATGAGGTTTTGAGGCAGGATGCGGCTCGAATTATTGAGCATATGGAACAAGGGAAGCGTGTCGAAGACGAACCCGACCTCACCCAAGTCTTAAAAACGGTTAATCAAGAGTGTCAAGCTGTCAATCAATGGCTGTTTGAACAGGCTCAAGCTGCTATAAAACAGGGTAAAAAAGTTGCAGCAATTGGAGGAGATCACAGCGTACCTCTGGGAGCTATTCAGGCATTGGCAGAAAGTTACCCGGAATTCGGAATTTTACACATCGATGCTCACGCGGATTTACGCGATGCTTATGAAGGTTTTGAGTTCTCTCATGCCTCAATTATGTTTAATGCGCTGAAATTGCCCCAAATATCGAAGTTAGCTCAAGTGGGCATTCGCGATATTTCTCAAGATGAAGTTAATCTGATTCAACAGTCTGGAGGGCGAGTTTCTGCTTACTACGATCCTCAGTTAAAACAAAAGCTTTATGCTGGAGTTTCCTGGTTGGAAATTTGCAAACAAATCGTTGCAGAATTACCGCAGAATGTTTACATCAGTTTCGATGTCGATGGATTAGACCCCAAACTGTGCCCGAATACAGGAACTCCGGTTCCTGGAGGTCTAGAACTAGAGCAAACCTTTTTCTTATTCCGCGAAGTTGTCAATAGCGGCAGACAGATTATTGGGTTTGATGTATGCGAAGTGGGGAATAGTGAGTGGGATGGTAACGTTGGGGCTAGAGCAGTTTATAAACTCTGCAATCTGATGACATTATCAGAGCAAAACCTTTCGTAGCGATTGAGGAAATTCTAACAATAAGTGATGCTGGCACAAAATCTATCTTAAAAGATGCGATCGCTCTTTTTGTAAGCGCGATCGCTTCATTCAACCCAAGCACTCGGAAGCGTCGTCTAGCTCGTTATTTAAGAGGATGTTGTGGTTAATCTAGAGGATCTACTAAGTCAAACAGAATCTGAAAGTCTTGACTTCAAGCGTCAGTTCCATCAGAACAATATTGAGCTGCTTCACGATATTATCTGTCTAGCGAATTCGTATGTAGAAGGAGATAGATATCTAGTTTTTGGTGTTGCAGATGATAAGACTATCGTAGGTGTGCAATCTGATTCCAATCGTAAGAATAACGCTGGAATTCAAGACCTTCTTCGTCAAAGCAATTTTAATCGCATTCCCACCATTAGGCTTCAAACTATAGAGTATCAACCTAGTATTGAAGTGGATATTTTACTAATTAGAAACCGACCAGACAAACCTTTTTTCCTCGTGAAAGATAAAACCTCTCAAGGCAAAACAATACGTGCAGGAGTTATCTATACGCGCCTAGGTGATACCAATATTCCGCTTCAAGAGTCAGCACCTGAAGCACAAATTGAATTAATGTGGCGTGAACGCTTTGGATTAGGACTGCCGCCTTTAGAGAGAATGAAGCTACTGTTAAATGATTTTAAAGATTGGGAAAGCATTAATGAGGATGCCCAACTTTATCATAAGCAGTTCCCAGAGTTCACAGTTCGTAAAGGGAAGCAGATTAATGATCATTTCCGTGAATCATGGTCAGATCGCTTTCCTGATGTTAGCGCTCATAGCTTTGAAGTTGAACTTAGATATTTCGAGACAATTATTTATAAAGAAACGTTTGTAACCTGTGATGGTGGTCGGTATCAAATTCCTTTGCCTAAAATAGATATTTCAAATCCAGAAAGAAAGTTTTATATTCAAGAAAATTCCTTTGCCTATAAGATTGCTAAAATTTTCTGGCAATACTATCCTATAGACAATGCTCTACGAATAGCGGGTATAGAGTTACGATAAAAGTTGTTCTTACAGGGGTGTGAGGTCTAACACGAACGTTAGGATGCACACTTAGCCCAGATACTAATCGATCTGGCGTTTGAACCCATTGACCCCAAGGCGTTTGAGCGGTGTTTTCTCCAGGTTGGCTTGTTTTGCGGGGTTTATCTACCAAGCTATGCAAACGCCCCTACCTATCTATTGCAACCTTAATTCAGCAGAGACAGTAGGGGCGAATTTATCTAGTATCACTGTCAGCAGCGCGAATGTTCGTAGCAGGGGCAGCGGCGTTGACGGAAATTGAGATGCCTGTTGTAGGCAATCCTAAATCAACGTGACTTTTCCGGTATCAAGATCGTAACGACCTCCAACAATTTTGAGCTTTTCATCCAGCAATCGTTCAGAAACGATCGTTGAATTTTGTTTTAATTTCTCAATTTGATACCGAACATTGGCAATCACAGCATTATCAACCGGATCGCCCGATTCATCTTTTGTCTTAGCGATCGCAGGTTTGATGGCTTTAACAAAAGAATTCATGCTTCCAGGGAGACGTTCCCCCTGGACTGCGGCAGTGACAGCACCACAGCGTTCGTG
>NZ_JACJOQ010000528.1:0-13540 GCF_014695635.1 Coleofasciculus sp. FACHB-712
TTGGCTGAGCGCTATCGGAATCGACGGCGGCACTTTACGCGCCGAGTGCATCTACTCGCAGGCATCATCAACTTTGAGCTAGCTCTGGTTAGCTGATTCGTGCAAGAGGTCTATTGAATCCACACCCTCCGAGGCGGGTCGCTTTTGGTTACGCAGCGGTCAAATTGAAAGCCGACAAGACGCAGATTTACCCCCCGCTATCGGACAAAGTTGGGGGTATCCTCATCCCACACCGAGCAGTTGGATTGCCCAGACTGATTTAGTCGTTTATCAGTTGCCTGAGCAACACTTTGAGGCAGCACGAGCAATTGCGCTAATCGCAGCAACTTTCTCAGAGCAGTCAGAAGCAGTTGCCGAGCGATCGCTTGAAAACGGGCACCGTGAATCTACGGAGAAAGAAAAATTGCGGCATCAGCCAAAAAACCTGTCTCCACCAGCTTCTTTGAAGGGCAATCGACCGCCACAAATTCAGTCGCCGCAAATTCACTCAGATGTGCAGGCAAATATCCAGCCCCCTGAATCGCCTCCGATTGCTTTTCCCAAACCCGTCAAGCGTCCGGGTCGATGGTTTTGGCAACGCTATCCCTTGATTGAGCAGCAAAGCTCTTCCGACTGCGGTGCTGCCTGCTTGGCAATGATAGGGCAATATTGGGGGAAACGGTTTAGCATCACTTCCTTACGGAATCTCGCTGGCGTGGGGCGTGCCGGTGCCTCCCTGAAGAACTTAGGCGCAGCGGCAGAAAAGGTCGGATTTCACGCACAACCCGTCAGGGCGAGTTTAAACCGCTTAATCGAGGGGAAAAACCCCTGGATTGCCCACTGGCAGGGCGATCATTATGTGGTGGTTTACCGAGTCAAGGGCGATCGCATCCTGATTGCCGATCCCGCAGTCGGCAGGCGATCGCTTTCCCAGGCGGAATTTCTCGCAAGTTGGACGGGATACGCCCTGCTGCTCGATCCGACGCCATCGCTGCAAGCCACCCCAACGGAAAAAAATTCTCTCAATCGCTTTTGGGGTTTGCTTTGGCCTTATCGTTCCGCGATCGGACAAATTATCCTGGCGTCTCTGCTGATCCAGATTTTTGGTCTGATTACCCCCCTGTTTACCCAGATAATTCTCGACCGGGTGGTTGTTCACAAAAGCGCGATCGCCCTGCATGTCTTTAGCCTTGGTCTGCTACTATTTGGCGTTTGGCGCGTCTGCGTCACGGGAATTCGACAATACCTGCTGGATTATTTTGGCAACCGATTAGACCTCACCCTGATCGGCGGCTTTATCAGCCACACCTTGACCTTACCCCTTGCCTTTTTTGAATCGCGCCATGTCGGGGACATTATCACGCGCGTTCAGGAAAACCAGAAAATCCAGATGTTTCTAACTCGCCAAGCGGTCACAGCTTGGTTAGACGCCTCAATGGCACTCGTCTATTTGGGGCTAATGGCTTATTACAACTGGCGTCTCACCTTAGTAGTGGTAGCGCTAATTCCCCCGATTGTTATTTTGACGGTGGTGGCGAGTCCATTTCTCAGAGGAGTATCGCGGAAAATTTTTAACGAAGAGGCGGGACAAAATTCCTCACTCGTAGAAATGATGACCGGCATCGCCACGGTGAAAGCGGCAGCAGCAGAACGACAGTTGCGCTGGCGTTGGGAAGACCGCTTAACCAGCACCCTAAATGCCCAATTTCAGGGTCAAAAACTGGCAAACGGCTTGCAAGTTACCGGCGGCTTAATTAATACCTTGGGTACTACAGCATTGCTTTGGTACGGGGCGACGCTGGTAATTCAGGATCGGCTCACGATCGGTCAGTTTGTCGCGTTCAATATGATGATTGGTAGTGTCATCAACCCCGTGCTGCAACTGGTGAACCTGTGGGATGAACTGCAAGAAGTTTTGGTATCTGTGGAACGGCTGAATGATGTGTTTTCAGCTCAACCCGAAGAAAGTCCTCAAAAACCTTTGCTAGTTCTACCTCGGTTGCGCGGCGAGGTGAAATTGGAGAATGTTACCTTCCGCTACTCTCCAGATCAAGAGCGCAATACGCTTCAGAATCTATCTTTTGAAGTGACATCTGGGCAAACAGTTGCAATTGTTGGGCGCAGCGGGTCTGGAAAGAGTACGTTGGTCAATCTTCTCCAGGGTTTATATCAGCCAACCAGCGGTCGAATTTGTGTCGATGGTCACGATACCCGCCATGTTTCTCCCTCCTCCTTGCGGAGTCAGTTGGGGGTGGTACCGCAGGAGTGTTTTTTGTTTTCCGGAACCATTTTAGAAAACATTACGCTCTACTTGGATGACTTTACCTTAGAGCAAGTTGTTGAAGTGGCAAAACTTGCAGAAGCTCATGCTTTTATTCAAGATATGCCGTTGGGATATCACACGAAAGTTGGGGAACGGGGGGCAAATCTCTCCGGCGGACAGAGACAACGAATTGCGATTGCTCGAGCGCTTTTGGGAAATCCTCAAATTATGATTTTAGATGAAGCTACCAGCTCTCTAGATACTGACTCCGAGCGGCGATTCCAGCAAAATTTAGCTCGAATTAGCCGAAATCGCACAATTTTTATCATTGCCCACCGACTCTCAACGGTTCGACACGCTGACTGCATCCTGGTCTTAGATCGAGGCATTCTAATTGAGCGCGGTACTCATGATGAACTGATTTCGCTTCAAGGTCTTTATTACCATCTAGCGCAGCAACAACTGGATCTTTAACTCCAAATGTTCTAAACCGAGCCAACTTGTATGAATTATTACAGTTTTACTTGAAATTGGTTTCATCCGTTGGCAGGAATGTGGAGCAAATTACAACCGTTACGATGTTAAAGATTCTTGTTCTGCCAAATTCCTCTTCCACGACCATTTGTTCAGTAGCATTGCAATCATCAATTCCAGTCCTCGGTGAATTGGCAGCTAATTCAGAAAATTTGGCAAAAAATATGCCAATTTGGCAGACTTTCCAAGCAGCAGAAATTAGGATAAAAAGGGAGTTCCTGTGGAAAAATTGGTAACGATGAAAAGCCAAACCAAAATGTTGCTGAAACCGGCTAAAAATGGCACCGCTCGTTAAATCCAAGCAACGAGAGCCATCCTCAATCTCAAACTTTGAACTTGCTCATTCTGGGCCACAGCCATGCAAAAACCAATCAGATCGATTTCTGCATCAACGGCCTCAAACCTACCCTTAACTCCACCCGTTGAGCCTTTTGGCTCAGGCTATACAGGTAGCAACCAGAATTCATTCGATAGCCAGGGGATATTATCCCGTACTCCGACTCAAGGCGAGTCGGTTACTCATCCTGGCAAGATTCAGCGTCAGTGCGATCGCTCTTTTGCTGAGATTTACGGGGGTGCGACTGGCTCTATCGAAATGAGCGTACAGCCCACCTCGACTGAAACAGCTAGCAATTCTCAAGTTCATTTCGCGTCTGCCACTTCTCCAGAGACTCGAACCAACCAATGGTCTACCTCGTTGCAGACGGTGCTTGACCAGCCACCTTCCACGCTTCCTCGTCAGCTGATATTGGGCGGAATGGCTTTCTGTCTGGCTTTTGGGGCTTGGGCTACCTTTGGGCAAATTGACGAAGTGGGTCACGCTCAAGGACGGTTAATGCCCAAAGGAGCCGTCTATAAGATTGACCCAGTGGAAATGGGCAAGGTTGCCAATATTGCCGTCAAAGAAGGTCAAGCGGTAAAAGCCGGTCAAGTGTTAGTGGAACTGGATACCCAAATTGCGGCGGGTGAAGTAGAGCGTTTGCAGCAAATGCTGGCAACGAATCAAATGCAACTTATTCAGAAGCAAGCGCTTCTAGAGAAAACGCATCTGGAAGTGAAAACCCAGACAGCGATCGCTTCTTCAGACACTCAAGCAGCTTTTGCTGCGATCTCCGAAGTCAATGCCAAAGGATCTGCTACCCGCGAACAAATCGCTCAACTTCAAACGGCAAAGACGGCGAATCAAGAAAGACTCGAAACACTAAAACCCCTGTCGGCGACGACGGCAGAACTGCACAAGAAACTAAAAGCTGATGTAGCGGCAGCGGTAGAGGAAGTCGAGAGGGTAAAACCGCTGGTCAAAGAGGGGGCGATCTCCAAGAAATATTTGCTGGATGCCGAGCAAATGATGCGCGATCGCCAAAGTGCCATCACCAAAACTCAACTAGAAGAAGACACAACTCTTAAAGACCGGCTGTTTGAAGCCCAGCAAGCTCTGCGCGATGGCGATCGCGCGATCGCTTCAAGTCAAGGCGATTTAAAGCAGACGCTCGCACAAGCACAGCAACTCCACGCAGAACTCGCTCAAAAACAAGCTCAAGAGCGCAAAACTCAGATAGAAACACAGCAGCAAATTCAGGAATTAGAAGTTGAAATGACTCAGCTTAAAGCCCAAATTGCTGAAACTCAAAATCTGCTGAACGCCGCTAAAGCAAAGCTCAAACAACGGTTTCTGACTGCTGCCGTTGATGGAGTGGTGTCGTCTCTGAAAGTCCGCAACGTTGGCGAAGTGGTTCAACCCAGCCAAACTGTTGCCGAAATCGCTCCCCACAAAGCACCCATGATTCTCGTAGCCAGTTTACCCAATCAAGAAGCGGGCTTTGTAAAAACGGGAATGCCAGTAAAAATCAAATTCGACGCTTACCCCTATCAAGAGTACGGTATCGTTTCCGGGAAGATACAATCCGTCTCTCCCGATGCGAAACCCGATGAGCGACTGGGAGAAGTCTATCGAATTGAAGTAGCGCTGGATCGTAACTATATCAATGCAGATCGTCAAAACATCAAATTTAAAGCCGGTCAAACTGCCTCTGCGGAGATTATCATCCGCCGACGCCGGATTGCCGACATTCTGTTAGATCCCATCCGCCAGATGCAAAAAGGCGGCATCAGTTTGTAAAACCAAATTTATCCAAGGGCAATTGTTATGGCTTATCACATTCCCTGTTCTAATCCTAAACTTGACAAAACCATGAATTCCGAACAGTTTAATCAAGTTGTTGAAGCCATCATGGAAGGAAAGTATTCTTGGGCTTGCGTTTTACTATTGCGGTTTGCTGGTTACAATCCCCTACACTACATCCCCTACCGAACATACAACCGATTGCTCAAAGAAAACTGCCAAGTTGGCAGACACACCAACTGTAAAACAGATACTTTAAATACAGATAATCAAAGGGCTGCAATCGGGTCAGAGAGCCTAGAGTCACACAAGTGCTTAAGCACAATTAAAGACCTTGGTTATCTAGAAGCGATCGCTGAGCCACAAGTACGGGGAAGCGGGGGTCATTTCGACCCCTGGTTAGTCATAAAAACTCAAAAAATAAACTCAATTTTTCGGGAATTTAAATAACAAAAAAATCTGCTCTTCAAGATTGAAGTTGATTTTTTGACCAGTCGTAAAAATCCTGCCGCGTTCATCTTTACTAAAGAATGGGGCAGGTTTTTCTTTTACAATTGCCAAAAAACTGCTCTCACACTATTTTTTAAATCATCGAGAAAAAATGCCAAAATGGCAACACGACCTTAACCATACTGTTTATATTGTTTATATCAACCAAACAAGGTTGTTTCAGAAAAAAACTGAATTGCAAAGGAAACATTTAATGATTATTTCTGACCTAAGCCATTTGGAAGTTGCCGACCAATCTCCCAGTCTTGTTGGTGCTGGCTATAGCTACTCCAGCTACAGCAAATATAAGAGCAATTCCAGCTATCTCAATCAATACGCTTCTTCCAAAGCAACGGCTAAATCAGTATTTGGTCCAGCAACAGCCGTAGCAATTTCTACAAATGTAGCCACCGTTACCCAACTAAATTTTTAAAAGTGGCGGTTGCTGTTAAATAATGCTCTAAATATTGAGCATTATTAGGGGAAACTTCTCTGGAAGTCTATCGACAATAGGCTTTCTAACTCGGTTACTCAAAAAGTAAACCAAATTCTCAATCTGGAAAGGAGACATCGAATGATTATTTCTGACCTGAGCCATTTGGAAGCTGCGAAGCAATCTCCCAGTGTTGTTGGTGGTTGGTATAGCTATAGCTATAGCAATTATAAGAGCAATTCCAGCTATGTCGATCAATACGCTTCTTCCAAAGCAACGGCTAAATCATTTTTAAGTTCAGCAACTGCGGTAGCAATCTCTACCAATGACGCCAGCGTTTACCAAATTAATTGATGAAAGGTGACTGCTGCCCTAAACTTTGAGCTTTTTCAGTAGTAAACCTTAGGGGAATTTATCCCCGGAATTGGCTTTTCAACCAGATTTCTGCAAAAACTAAACCCATTTTGAAAAGGAGACATCCCATGATTATTTCTGACCTGAGCCATTTAGAAGTTGCCGAACAATCTCCCAGCGTTGTTGGTGCTGGCTATAGCTACTACAGCACATCTAAGAGCAACTACAGCTATCTCAGTCAATACGCTTCTTCCAAAGCAACGGCTAAATCATTCTTCGGTCCAGCAACTGCTGTAGCAATTTCTTCCAATTCAGCCAACGTTTACCAAAGTAACTAATTAACGATGGCTATTGCTTATAGCCATTGAGCAAATTTAAGTCTGAGAACTGCTGAAAGCCAATTTTAAGTAAATAAAAAGGCTTTCAGCGGCCTTTTTGTTAGCAGGAGGACTCCCATGAGTGGATTAACAATCAATGATTTAATTTTTTTTGATTCGGGAATTTCGGACTCAAGTGGGGTGACAGGTGGCTCAAGCAAGATTACCTTGCACGACTTTTTGAAAGATATCAGCATCCCGATTGATTATATCGATGTCAAAGACACGGACTACTTTAGTTATTCGACTAGCAGTAGCAAGGGAACAAAAAATAGCCTGAAGGCCACAGCTAGTGCTTTTGGGAGCAAGGGTAATATGTCTGTTTCAACATGGACTTCCGGTGGCTATTAATCTAGATTTGGCAGATAACAGTTCAAGATATACCCTACCTTGGACTGTTTATCAATCCTTCTGTGACTGTAAAAACTGAAGATAATTATGCCTTAGTTTGCCTTGCTGACTTTATTTAAGTTGTTGATCTAAGGACATATAAACAATATGATTAAATCATCTCAATGCGTTTTGTATCTTGGTCTAGCTGGAAGCTTGATCGTATCTGTTGCTCTACCTTCCCAAGCTAACTCTCCGGGTGGCAAAGATTTCACCAGCGCTTTAAGCGTCATTAGTTCATTTTCCTCTGGAGGTGGTTCTAGTAGTGTCACCGCTACCAGTAGTGCAACAGCAACCTCGTCTGGTGATAGCGGTTTCAGCAGCAGTCAAAGTACCTCTAGCGCATTCTCATCTTCAGCGGGTTCTGGCAGTAGTAGTAGTGCGACAGCGACATCTCCTACAGGAACTCCCAGTAGCCAAAGTGCGACAGTCTTTACTCCTGGCGCAACATCCAGTAGCGCTAGCGCCACAGCTGCCGCATCTACAACTTCTCCTAATATTACGAGCGTCACTGTTGCCGCACCCGCAACCTCTACCAATCCCACTAGCGTCACCGTTCCTACACCTGCAACCTCTGCCAATCCCAATAGCGCTAATATCACTAGCGCTAATATCACTAGCGCTAAAGTTAATGCGCCAGCAACAATCATCCCTAATGCTGCTGGAATCTCAACCACCTTGCCAGTGGCAACCTTCTCTAACCCTAACGTCCCAAGCACTTCCCGCTCATCAACCGTTGCCGCAACCTACATTAGCAACTTCTCTTTGCTATCATCTCTTCCAGACAAGAGTGAGATTATTGAACAACGTAAAGACCTTTCTGTTGAAAATAATAGTAGCAACAATGAAGGAGCTTCCTATAGCCTTGTAGGGCTAGGTAGCCGAGTTTTTCCAGGCCTTGGTGTGAGGCTAGTTACTGATTAAGTCTAACTGAGTGGAGTCATAACAATGATATGACCGATCTTTCAGGGGCATCTATTCATCCGAATGAAGTGGTTAATTTCCTGAAAAAAAATCTTCAGTTGAAGGATGTCCATCAAAAAATTTTATATCAAAGAATCATCGAAAAAGCGGCTCAGGAAAGAAACCTAACAGTCACCGCAGAAGAAATTCAGGCTGACGCGGATAGGCTGCGTTATGAGAAGCGTTTGGAGAAAGCCTCAGACACGCTAGCATGGCTGGCAGACCAGATGATTACTGTGGATGACTGGGAGGCAGGAATTAGCGATCGCATTCTGGCTTGCAAGTTAGCTAATTCTCTATTCTCTAAAGAAGTCGAGAAGTTCTTTGCGGAAAATCGGCTTGATTTTGACCAAGTTTTACTCTACCAAATTATTGTTCCTTACGAAAAGGTCGCTCAAGAACTTTTCTATCAAATTGAAGAAGAGGAGATCGATTTTCATCAAGCCGCTCATCTTTACGATTGTGATGAAAGGCGCAGACATCATTGTGGATTGGAAGGCAAGCTTTTCCGCTGGAACTTAAAGCCAGATATTGCCGCCCTTATATTTAGTGCCCAAATCGGAGAAGTAATGGGTCCCATCCAAACCGAGCAAGGTTATCATCTCTTAATGGTTGAAGAGTTCATTCCTGCGGAATTAACCCCTGAAAGGTATCAAGAAATCCTTGATAGACTCTTTGAAGAGTGGTTAACCAGTGAGTTAAATTATATGATTCATAACCAAATGGTTTGAACAAGCCACCAATTTTGGGTGAGTTTAGAATTCTATCTAAACTCTTGCTTTTAATTCACCCTTCTGAATGGAGGATATCAATCGTGATCCGTTCTAAAGTCTTAATTCAGCGAATCGTCTCATCTGATGGAAAAAGCGTTGCAGAAGCCAAGAGCGTAGTCATTACGTCGGATGATAGTGAGAATACAATTAGTCAATGCGTCACGGTTGAAGTCTGTTCCGGCAATCGTTGTAGCAGTCGCTCAACATCTAGCGTGACTTCTAAATAGACACCTGCCTGAAAAGTGGGGTGGGATATAATCTTACTGCATCCAAACGAGAATTGTTATATCCCTAGCGATTACAGATCGCCCTTTCTACAAGCATTAGGATGTTTCTATTAGGGACTTCTAGAAAAAATCATCTCTATGCCATTGTAGGGGCACGGCATTGCCGTGCCCCTACAGCAACTATTCCCTACTAAGAGGCTGAAAAATGAAGGCTACGTAGGCAGGCTTCGTTCGTGTAGCTACGACTTTAGTCGCCTAACGTTTTTACTTTGACTTCACTGCAACAGCTTTCTTTCTGGCTTCATATCCAACGCCCATTAAGCAGAATAAGAGTAAAGCTAAGGTACTCGAAAACTCTGGGGTTTCAGCAATTGCCTTACTTGCTTTCACTTTATTTGTCTTAGTTTCTACTAAGGTTAGATAAGTTAAGCTATCGAATTTACGCGAAAACTTACCTTGAATAAAAGCTTCAGCAGTTTCTTCGTTGCCTCCAAAAGAAGTCTCTAAAAAAACTTTATTTGGCTTAACGGTTACGTTGGCGCTCTTCTCATAAGCAAGAAAATCACCAGGTTCTAATGTCTTTATTTTTCCGGCTAAGCTAAAAAAGTCTAAAGGAATCCAAGTCTTCGTATCTTTATTATTCTGGGTGTTATATAACTGAAAATTTACCTCTCCAGACGCACTAGCATATTCAAATTCTGGTTCGTCAATAGAGGTTTTAAGACCTAAAAAAGCTGAAAAATCGAAAGAGAAAGTTTGACCTGCATTTACTAGAAAGTTATAGCCAATCACTCCAGCTACGCTTTTCACCTGTCCAAAATAGCTCTTACCTTCGCCCTCAATTTTACTTAAAGAGAAATTGAAAGCTGAGGTTTTTTTAGGGGAGGGATCGGCTGTAAATTCTGCAAAGGCATCAGCATCGGCAGTCACCTCACTACTGCTTGTAAATATCTCAGTAAAAGCCTCAGTAAAAGCCTCCACCTCAACAGGTGAGTGGCTAAATTTATTCAGTTCTACTGTCGCTTCAGACTTGGCTAGAGTTGCAGCCCAACCAGGCGCAGCAACGAACGCAGAGCTAGCCATCAAAGGCGTTGCGAACAGCAAGAAGCGTAAGCTGGGACGTTGTTTGGTTATCATAAAAACCTTATTTCCTTATGTCACTAAAATTTTGGGCATGAGAATTTTGACCTGCTGAAAGTTGCAGATCGAAGCGATGAACTAACAAAGGAACAATTTCACCTAGACTGTTTTCAATAACAATAAACAGCCTGTTTGTTAAATGGATGTCTCCATTTAACAAACCTTTGGGTTACGCTGAAAAGACTGACGAGAAAAGTTTCTATTGCACTTTAGCAAAGAAATACTTAAGGACTTTCACGTAAGTATCATAATCCCAATTCTCTAAAATTAGAGTAAAGCTCCAGTAAATATACTGAAATACTTTTTAAAGATTTGATGAAGTAGGAATGGTCATTCGGATGCTGAACAAAATGAAAAAATTGCCGTTCTATCTATTGGTTCTACAAGGAGTGTTGTTCGGGATAGAGCTACAAGTAGCAGCGCAGGCGCTGGTGCCTCTAAAAGCGGTGGAAAGGTTGGGCGGTCGCCAACAGATGCGATCGCTTGAGGCTGCTGTTACCAAGAAGCAGCTATCTGGAAGCCAGAAGTCAGACCGTTTTACTAATAAATTGCAACAGATTCCTCTCGATCGGGGCAGCGCAAATAAGTTGCCTCAAAAAAGTGAAGAGGGGTCAGCACTCGAAATTCCTACCTCTGTCACGTCTCCGTATTCTCACGTATGGGTCATCAAAGACAGCCAAAATCAGCCAGAGCAACAGCCTTTTGCGTGGATGGTCAAAGATACTAAAAAACAGCATGAAGATGGCAGTACGGTGCCGCTACAACCGATATTGGGGCTGCTGAAAGATACCAACCAGGCAGCGCTTCAGATGGCAGACGCGGGTGACGCGGGTAAAGCTACTAAAAAGTCTGGCTTTGATGAAATCGTTAAAAATACGGAGAAGGTGGAAGGGTTGTTTACCCTCTACCGCAACAAGAAGACGGGCAAAATTTATTTAGAAATCAAGCCCGAACAGCTCAATAAAAACTTCCTCGGCACCGTGACGATGGAATCGGGGATTGGAGAACGCGGGATTTATAGCGGAGTTCCCCTAAATGATTTCCTGTTTTATTTTCGTCGCGTGAACGAGAATTTACACTTTGTGGTTCGCAATGTTAACTTTCGCACGCGCTCTGGGGAGCCGCAAGAGCGATCGCTCAACCGGGCGTTTAGCGACTCTGTCCTCTACTCGCTGGACATCAAAGCGACTCATCCGCAACGCAAAACCCTGCTTATCGATATGGGGGACTTACTCCTCACCGATTTGCCTGGGTTAACCTCGATGTTAAAAACGTTTTTGGATACTTCCTACCGCCTCGACAGTAGCAAGTCGTATTTCGACACCGCCAAAGCCTTTCCCCTCAATATCGAAATTTCCTCGGTTTACGGTTTCTCATCGACGAGTAGCCAGGACGCAAATTTAGCGACTCTGCCTGATAGCAGGGCACTCAGCCTTAAAGTCCATTACAGTTTATCCCAGCTACCGGAAAACAACGGCTATATTCCGCGTCTTGCCGACGACCGGATTGGCTACTTTATTACTGCTTATAAGGACTTCTCCAACGACAACCGCAGAGAACCTTTTGTTCGTTATATTCATCGCTGGCACTTGGAAAAGCAAGATCCGAAAGCATCCTTGTCACCACCCAAGAAACCAATTGTCTTCTGGATTGAGAATTCTGTCCCGGTTGAGTACCGCGACTCCATCCGCGAAGGCGTTCTGATGTGGAACAAAGCTTTTGAGAAGGCGGGATTTAAGGACGCCATTGAAGTGCGGCAAATGCCGGATAATGCCACCTGGAGTCCCGCAGATGTCCGCTACAACACGATTCGCTGGATCAATTCTTTGGATGGATATTCTGCCAGAGGGCCATCGCGTGTCAATCCGCTGACTGGCGAAATCTTAGACGCCGACATCATTGTAGATGCCAACATGGTGCAATCGATCAAGCAGCGATATCGCAACCTTGTCGAGTCAAGCCAGTCGTCGGAAACCGGGTTATTTTCCCAAATTGCGGGGAATCCCAATCTCTGCAACGGATTGGAGAGAGGACAAGCGACGGAGAAAGGAAAAGAGGAAAATCCGTCATTATCTACCCCCGATTTTTCGCAACTCCTACAAGACCACGATCTCTGCTACGGCATGGAAGCGGCTACTCAATCAGCGATGGGAGCGATCGCATTATCGCTGGTTCACAATGTCTTGCCTAACAGCAACGAAATGAAAGAATTTGTGCATCAGTATATCCGCCACCTGATTTCCCACGAAATTGGACATACTTTAGGGTTGCGGCACAACTTCCACGGTAGCACGCTGCTAAAGCCAGAAGAATTGAACAACACCGACATCACGCGCATCAAAGGAATGGTGAGTTCGGTGATGGATTACGTTCCCGTCAACTTGGCACCCGAAGGCGTGAAGCAAGGAGAGTATTATCCAGGCGTTGTTGGCCCTTATGACAAATGGGCGATTGAGTACGGTTATAAACCGAGTGGGGCAACAAATTTTGTAGCTGAGAAGCGATTTTTAGAGCAAATTGCCTCCAAATCGCCCGAATCAGAATACGCCTATGCAACGGATGAAGACATCTTGGATCTCGATCCGGGTGCCAGTCTTTGGGATTTGAGTGGCGATGTGCTGCGCTACTCACAGTCGCAGATGGACAACGCCCGGATGATGTGGGGGCGTTTGGATAAGCGTTACCCGTTGCAGGGCGATAGCTATGAAGAAATGCGCGTGTTGTTTAACACGATACTAAGTTACTACTTCAGTAACGCTAATTTGATGAGTCAATACATTGGTGGGCAGTCATTTAGCCGCAACCATGCCGGAGATCCCAACGGGCGTTTGCCGTTTGAACCCGTGCCGCTAGAAAAACAGCGCGATGCATTGACAAAAATAGGCAAATATGTATTTGCCGCAGACGCTTTTGATTTTCCGCCGGAATTACTCAATCAGTTAGCACCGTCGCGCTGGAGACACTGGGGAAATCCGATCCCGATTTTCCGACTAGATTATCCCATTCACGAAAACCTACTGTTGCAGCAACGTCGCGTATTGCGATCGCTTCTATCAGAAGATCGCCTAAATCGTCTGCGCGACATTGAACTGAAGACGAAACCAGGGGAAGCGCTGACGCTACCAGAACTCTTCGACACCCTGCAAAATAGCATTTGGACAGAGGTACAGCAATCCGATCGCAAACCCGCGAATATTTCCAGCCTCCGCCGTTCCTTGCAACGCGAACATCTAGAAATCATGCTGGGGATGGTGTTGCGGACTGAATCGGTACCGGAAGATGCGCGGACGTTGGCATGGTACGAACTGCAACAACTACGGAAATCGTTGGATAGTGCGTCGAAGCAGAAGAATCTCGACACCTACACCAAAGCGCACCTTCTCGAAACACGCGATCGCATTAACAAAGCCTTAAACGCCCAGTTGGAATCGAAGTGAATCCACCATCGACGATAAATGGTGCAACTTGAAAGGGTTGGAGGAGAGGTTAAATCCAG
>NZ_JACJOQ010000529.1:0-6574 GCF_014695635.1 Coleofasciculus sp. FACHB-712
GCGCGGATTGTAGACTTCTTGAAGCAACACCGGGGTAAGTTGCCGCGTTCTACTCGAACTGCGGTGCGGCGCTATCTGAAGGAACGGGAGAAAAATCCTGTATTCTTCGATCGGGCAGCGCTCCGGGCACGGAGTGCGATGAAGCACCTGTATGCTAGCTTGCATATTAAACCGAGCGATCGCGCGGATGCAGTGTTATTTAAGGACAACCCGCCAGAAGATAGCCTCGCGTTTGCGCTGAAGCTGATGGCGATCGCATCCTCACCCTTAGAGCAAGCGCAACTGATTGTAGAATACAAAATCCCCTACACCGTGGCAGTGGGAGCCATCAAACAGATGACCCCTACCGTGCTAGTCGCGCTAATTAACTCCATGACACCCCAAGAGGTGATTAATAACCTCAAGTCACTCCAAACTCGCGGTGCGATGGAAAACCCCCAGGTAAAAGCACTCATCGACGAGAAATTGGAGAAAGCGCAAGGAGATGTCCGAGTAGCGGCTCTCAAGGCGCGTGTGGCAGCAGATGCGGCAGAATTAGACGCCGATACCGCTGCACGGTTAGAGCGCGTCATGGACGAACAGGTGAAAAAGCGTGGCAAAATTGCCAAACCGACTGCCTTATTAGTCGATAAATCTAGCTCGATGGAGAGTGCCATCGAAGTCGGAAAGCGCATTGCCGCTTTAATTTCCGGTATGGCGGCGGCAGATTTATTCGTCTACGCTTTCGACACCATGCCTTACCCCGTCAAAGCGACTGGGAACCAGTTGAGTGACTGGGAACGGGCATTCCAGCACATCAAGGCAAACGGTGCCACCAGCATCGGTTGCGGGTTGGAAGCGATGCGCCTAAGAAAGCAGCTGGTTGAGCAAATCATCCTGGTGACGGACGGAGGAGAAAATAAAGCTCCCTACTTTGTGGAAACTTTCGACGCCTACAAGCGCGATCTCAAAGTAGAGCCAAGCGTCCTCATCGTCAAAGTAGGTTATTCCTACGATTGGTTAGAGCGCAAGTTACAGGAAAAACAGGTGCAGATAGATACTTTCACCTTTGCGGGTGATTACTACTCGTTGCCGAACTTGATGCCACTTTTATCTCGTCCTTCGCGTCTAGAGTTGCTGATGGAAATTCTGGAGACACCTTTGCCAGTCCGGGATGACAAGTAGGGGTAGGTTTTAAAAAACTTACCCTGACAAAAAAAGTAGGGTGGGCAGTGCCCACCCTACGCTGGACTGCATAGGTTTCGCTATCGGTGAAATATATCAACGATAAATGTAGATTTGCCGCTAGTGGCAAATCCTTGCCAAAAATATATTCATCCCAAAAAGATGCCATGAGCGAAATACAGACAGCGTACAAAGTGGTAGCCCTTGCCGTATGGCAAATTGCTGGCGAAGAGCATCCCGATGATTTAGCAATATTAAAACGAATTTTTCGCGTTAAAGCAAAGGGAAAAAGAATTCAGACTTATTTCAAATTTTAATAAATTTGTCATGAGCATTTTTAAAGTAGAAATAGTCAAAATTAATAGCGCCAATCCTCACCCAAATGCAGACAGATTAGACATTTGCACGTTTGAAGGGATGGCGTATCAGGTTATTACTGCTAAGGGTAATTTCAAACCTGGGGATTTGGCGTTCTACTTTCCGATTGATAGTGTAATTCCGGAACAGTATCTCGATGAACTTGGGATTCGTCCTTACTACTCTAAGAAACTACAGGCAGTTACGGCTATGCCAAGCAAACCCTACAACTCAGGTTAGCAAGGGTTGAGCTTGAATTGGGCGGAACCCTTCTTCCCAAGGCCAGCGGTATTCTTTGTCTTGCCAAATCATCTGGATAACAGGATAGTGGAGACCTCCGTTAAACCAGGAAGCCCAGCAGGTGTATTCTGTTTTTGCCTTGTTACTACAAAGTTTAAATTGGAGCTGATAACCGTCGGCAAGTACGCCATCCAAAGGAGTATCCAGAGGTGGGGCATTCCCCTCGGCAATTTCCTGAGCGTATTCGTTAATCAGTCCCCCTGAAACGCGATTAGGAAGCCCCAGACATAAGATTTCTGGGTGTTGAAAGTTATACCAAAGTCCAATTGAGTATGTGAACTCTGGTTCGTCATCTTCTTCATTTGGATAAACGCCCATCAAGTGGCAATTATGTGGACTGTACAAAACATTATCGATTACAGATCCTTCGGGGGTATTTTCAATTGTTGTTATTGCTGACATCCAAACATCAGGGGCAATTTCTTTCCCTTGAGCATCGTTAAACAAGGCAGCGGCTTGAACAAATCCGTTATTAATCAAGGCATCCGCCAGGAATGATGTGGCTTTGAGCCGTTCTCCAGCGACCAGATATGTTTGTAGGGTTTCTAGCGCTTGCTCTCTACTGAGTGTCATAGTGTCTATTTTTGAAATGGAGTCACGCTGACTTGGGATGGAGGATTGCAGATTGCAGAAGTCTCAGCTCAAGTATAAGTTTAGCCGCCTTGTTTTTAGCTATTTCATCGCGTATGACAAATCTATCTTCTAGGAGCAGATGCAGCTATCTTACAGAGAAATTGCTTGGTGGATAAGCCTTTGCGCGATCGCTAGAGCCAAAATTGGTACAGAAGAGCGATCGCTGTTTTGAAGACAGATAAGACGCGATCGCTACCTCCTCCGCAAAGACGGTACTGAGTTGCATTAGTCAGTATCAAATTTATGGCACGGTATATAGGTGTAGGGGCACACGAGTGTGCGCTCTTATGATTAGAAAAATAGAAACCTACGATTGGCTGGAGCGTCGGTTACAGGAAAAACAGGTGCAAGTAGATACTTTCAGCTTTGCGGGTGACTACTACTCGCTGCCGAATCTTATCCTGCTTTTGTCTCGTCCTTCGCGTCTAGAGTTGCTAATGGAAATTCTGGAGACACCGCTACCAGTACGGGATGATAAGTAACTGCTCAAAGAATATAGTTGGGTTGAGCTTACGCTCAACCCAACTATAGAAGGGGTATTAGATTTCGTTACCTTAATCCAACCTACTAATTAAATTTAAAGTGGGACTTGGCTTGTCGTTATGGTAAAAATTATGGTCTATTGATGTAGGCGATCGCTTCTGTGACTTGCTGGGAAATCAGTTGTTGGAGTTCGTCTCTGGCACGTTGTTGCTGATACTCGGCACCTTCTTTTGTGGTGGCATAGAGAGGGGGCACTCTATTCAAGACATAGGCAACAATATCTCTCAGCTTCTGGATGCAATCGCTTGTGGCTTCAATTTCCGCCAACTGTGCGAGCGCCTCTTTTTGCACCAACTCTTCCATCACGTTGACGATCCTTTTACCCAGATAGGTTGGCTCAAACTCTGCTCCAGTAGGAGGTCTGCGTCGCGGAGGTTTTGGAGGCTCGCCTGAATCAAATTCAGTCAAGGGTGTTGCATCATCAACAAATGATTCAGACAGATAATTTAGCGTAGCTAAAGGATGATTTGATGGTCGGGAATTTGGATTTGTCATATAGCTCATCAGTACCAATGCTTCATTTTTAGCGCGATCTCTTGTAGGGTGGGCATTGCCCGCGAAAATCCCGACATCCCTACACAGAGTAGAATGGCATTGCCCACCAACCCAAGCTTTTATATTAACTTCACTTGACTTAGATCGATGCTTCCAGTTTGAGCAAAAAATTACCTGGCAAGCAATGCCCGCCATTCAGTTCAATCAAAGGTAAATTTATTTTTTACTCAAGATTTTCCAGATGAGATTTAGAAAATCTAATTAAAAGTCATAGTGCCTTATTCACTGCTTCATCACTTGGAAAAGCCTTAGCAACATTGGGTGCTAGCAATACTAAGTTAGTGCTTTGTTTGTAACGTTCAACATACTTCCCCTTGACATACCCATGCATTTGAGCGCTGTCGTATTCAGCACAAAGTTCATCATCAAACTCGGTGTTAATTTCCTTCTTTATTAAACCTTTGTTCTCTGCGCGTTGCTTCTTTTGCAGCGATCGCTACCTCCTCGGCAAAGACGGTACTGAGTTGCATTAGCCAAATATCAAACTCATTGCACGGTAATGCAGTAGGGGCACACGCCTGTGCGCCCCTATGATTGGGAAAATAGAAACGATCGGGAATCTGCCACAACCATCCTGTAGTACCTTATAATACAAATATTCAATTTCCCTTTCTTCTTTCCCACTCAGGACTCAAGAGGCGATTCATCGCGTCTCTACACATTTAGCCCTCAATGCCGCTCTTTGTAAAAAGTCGCCGCACATCCCTGGATACTTTGCGTAAACGCTATGATGCAGCAACGATTCTCGACGTAACTTCGCGCAGTAGCGAGCCTTGGATTCGCTTTAGCCCGTTTTATCCGCATGGTGGAATTCCCGTTCCTTTTTCCCCAGGACACTTCAGCTATACCGTTGAAGGAATTTGGCAAGGATTAAAAGTTTTTGAGTCTGCGGATGTAGATCCGGGCAAACTAGCGATCGCTAATATGAAAGGGATCAAGCGCACGACACGAACTTTCGGCAAGGTTCTAGGGCATCGTACAGGCTTAACCGGAGACAAATTATTGTCCTATGTAGAAGCCCGTCGTGCCATCTACCTACCATCGTATAAATGGGTACTAGAGAACCGCCTTCAGAACCTACTTGCGGAACTCAAACAGCTAAGTGCAGACCAAACAGTATTGTTATTAGATTATGAAACAAACTGCGATTTAGACGATTTATCGAGTCCTTTATCCCACGCAGGATTGGTCAAGCGATATTTAGAAGATGACTGGTATTGTTAAGCTAAAAAGAGCGACTTAATGAATAATTCTCGCTTAGTTAAAATTAGCAAATATCTCAGCAAGCATCTTCGGCATACTCCTGAAGCCATTGGTCTTGAACTTGCACCTGGTGGCTGGGTTGCTGTCGATGAACTTCTAAAAGCGTGTGCAGATCGTTCTTTTATGCTTACTCGTGCTGAACTTGATGAAGTTGTTGCTAAAAATGACAAAAAACGCTTTTCTTTTGACTCAACAGGTACCTTAATTCGGGCGAATCAAGGACATAGTACAGAAGTTGATTTGCAGCTAGAAGCCGTTGTTCCTCCAGATGTGTTATACCACGGTACAGGACAGGGTACAGTCGAATCAATTTTGAGTACAGGACTGTGTAAAATGTTGCGGCACCACGTTCATCTATCGAAGGATATTTCCACCGCAAAAACTGTCGGCGCACGACATGGTCGTCCAGTAGTTTTTGCTGTAGATGCGGCGGCGATGCACAAAGCAGGATATGAATTTTACTGTTCTGAAAATGGGGTTTGGTTGGTGGATTGCGTTCCAGCCGAATACTTGCAACAAATTTAATGGCAGCTTGGAAAAAAATTAAGCGCATTACTTTCTCATCATTCCATCACAAAGCAAGAAGAACTGAAACTATGGGATCGGGATATTTCGGAAACGACGAAAGCAATCCAGGCAACAAAAACCCGCAAGCTAAAGGCTTATTAGGTGCAGGTTGGCGACCCTTGACTCGGCAGATAGACTGGGGATTTCTTTGGCATTTAGTATTTAACGATTCCAAAGAGCTAAGCCAGAAAACTTTGGGTTTAGCAAGCGATATTGCTGATGCAATGGGTCGCAACGAATATACTTGGTGGGCAAATATTTTAAATGTATTTTCTGAAAGTACGCGATATGAAGTTGATGAATTCTGGAATTATATTACCCCAGATCCTCCAACTCCAGATTATCGCTTCCAAGACGTTTTAAGTGTTGATTCGCCTGTGATTCAATTTGTCAGTCGTAACAGCATTCCCATTGAACACGTCCTCAACCGGCTACAGGAAATAACGATTTTCAAAATTCTGGAATTATTGGGTCGTCCAGATATGATTACCCAGTATTATCTAGATCGATATTTTTATTTTCCGGTAGATCGATTTGTTAACTGGGAACGTCTCGATATTATTAACACGGTTTATGCCTATTGGCCTCAACAGCAAGCTTGGCTAGAAATTGAAAATTTAGATCGGGGACGGCGACGCTATACCCTAATGGCAAAGGAACTAGCGCCACTGATTAATAAAGCAACTTTTAATCTTGCAGTGATGCTGAGTGGCTACCAAAGTCGTGTAGGAAAAATTCACGGCGAATTTCCAATTCGGTCGTTTCCCGCCGATATTCAAAGCTTTACCGATACGGTACAGCAGGCAATTCTCGACCAAAGCCAGTTGGCGGTTCTCGTCCACGGAGATCCGGGTACGGGGAAAACTGCTTGGACGCAAGCTGTAGCACAAGAAATTCTCGCGCCTCTCGGATATGTGATTTTTATTCTGGATCACGATGCGGTTGAGAATTTTGTGCCGCCAAGTTACTTAGAGCGAATTTGTCTAATTATCAACGAAGCGGATAATTTAGCCAAAAATCGCGCTTCTGAAGCTGCTCAAAATAATAATAAGACGGAGCATATTTTGAGCTTACTGGATGGAACATTGTATCAAAGCGTAATTGATGATTCGGGAATTCATACGAAGCAAAAGTTAGTGGTTTTGATGACTTGCAATACAACTGAAAGATTAGATCCAGCCGTTTTACGCAA
>NZ_JACJOQ010000053.1:0-4861 GCF_014695635.1 Coleofasciculus sp. FACHB-712
GAAGAGATTCGCCTTTTCGCCTGAAAGAGTTCCGCTAGTGATGTCGAAGTGAACCGGAAATCGTCTTTTAAGACATCGCCCTTCTGTATAATATGGATGCCAGTGCCATCGGTCGCAGAGACAATCGACTGTGCCTGTGCCGCTGCGCTGAATGCAAAAGCATTCCCATGCAAAAGCTAGAACAAGGGAAGAAAGAAAACCGAAAACAATTGTGCTGAGTTTTAGTTGCTTGTTGGCTTTGTTCGGAGTTTCAATAGATAGCTAATTTGATGCGTGGATGATTTTGTATACTTTAAAAGGAGGGAGAATTGATTCATCTAAAATGATTTCTTCGACAAAAACCTTAGGATTACTTAGAGAATTGGTCATCCTAATGTCACACTAATGTTAGCAAAGATTTTCTTCTTCAACATTCAAATTTACCATGAAAGCTAATTTGAAAGACTTTTTAGAATCCTGCGAAAATTTAGGAATACTGCGTCTGATTGTGACCAGCAGTGCTGCTGTTTTGGAAGTCCGCGGCCCGCTGAAAAAGCTGTTTTATGCAGAATTACCTAAAGGTAAGTACGCTAATATGCACGCCGACATATTCGAGTTTCACCTGAATATGGATGCTATCAAGCAGGTAAAATTTGAGACAGGCGAATCAAAACGGGGTAACTTTACTACCTATGCTATTCGCTTTCTGGACGAGAAAAGTGAACCCGCCTTGAGCGCATTTCTCCAGTGGGGCAAACCAGGAGAATACGAACCAGGACAAGTAGAAGCATGGCAGTCCCTTCAGGAGAAATATGGAGAAGTTTGGGAACCAGTACCCGTTGATTCGGTGTAGTCGAAATGCTTGAAAACCCGGTAAATTGAGGATCTTTCTGTGTTTAAAAGCTATATAATCCTACAAACAAACCCACGTTTACCGTGATGCGACGAGTCTTTTGGGGTTGTTTCCTAATTTTGGGGTTGCTGCTATGGGGAGGGGAAGCGCAGGCGGGGCTTTTGGCTGACCGTTTGGCGCAGTTTCCTCACTGGGACAGCAAACCACCCGTCAGCGCCGCGAAGGGCGACTTAGTTTATCCTGACTGGATGGAAGGTACTTGGAACGTCACCAGTACGTTAGTAGATTTAGTGGCACCCTTAGCGCCAGAAATTGTGACGCCAGGGTTTGAAAGCAATCGTCGCCAGCTGAATCAGCCCGTTAGTTTCCCAGTGCGATTCAAAAATCAAGCCGCGATAACTGTCTCAACAAAAGGCAAAAATCAGCCGGTAGTGGCAGATCGGGCGTTTAACGGGTTGAGTATCGGGAAGGCATATTTAGGCGATCGCGCGATCTTATCGGTCAAAGTCGATCCCAATTCTCCCAATCGTCAGGTGACTTTACTGCGAGGCGATCGCCAGCTAGTCTCAATTGTCACGAGTCGAGGCACCGAAACACTCGCCCCAGATCGATTTATTGCCACAGAAGTGTCTCAGCAAGTCTTTCGCGGCACGCCTCAGCCGTATTTCAATATTGTAGAAACCACAACTGCTTATCAATGGATTCACTCATCCATTGAAGCCGATCAAGTAACAGCAATTTACCTCTCGCCTCAAGATCCAGACTATTTCAAAGCTGTCGATCAACCCGTCGCACTTTATCGCTATCAACTACAACTTTTGCCAGTTGAATAGCTAAACGCGATAAATGGCGTCTCTACGTGACTTCAGATCGGGGTGCATGGGTAGACGGCTCCACAAGCTAGACAATTTCTCGCCTAATCTAGCCCTACTTCTTTGCTTTCGAGAAGTTCCCACCTACATAAAGTAAAAAACCGTGGGAGTTGGAGTTCCACGGCTTCTGAAGGAGTCTTATCTTAAAACAATCTTATTCGGTAGCAACTTATAGAAAAGGGCTGGTAACAGTTTTTGTAACCGAGTTGCCCCAGCCAGTAGAAGCTGCGGCTATATAGCCAAAACCCGGATGGTGCGCGGGTTTTAATTTCATCAGTCCGCAACGGGAGACTGAAGTTTATGTCGCCGCAATTTTTAATTGCCAAGGCAAGGTGTTCCCAGAATTTACATCCGTTCCACATAACGCTTCAACTCCCGCGCCATCCGCTTGATGCCTTGCTGCTCATCATCCCGAATGAAAGGCATAAATACACGAGTCAGCACCCCTGAGAAGGTGTTGCGGTGGAAGTATTTAGTCCGCCCAATACCAATCTCTTGCAACTCAAAGACATACTCATTTTTAAAGCCAGGAATCGAGGAAACCCAAGCGAGGCATAGTCCAGACTGCACTCTAGTAATCAACGGCTGAAACTCTGTTTCCTCCTCACCCGGTACGCGCCGCACAGAGAGTAAAACTTCTTCCCCCTGCTTAAATGGCACCGTTGGATCGAGGTCAAATAAAAAAGTGTTCCACTTGTACCACTTTTCTTTTTTCAACAGAACCTGCCAAACTTCCTGCTTAGGAGCATTAATTTCAATTTCGGTATAGAGACTCGCCATTATCGCGGCAGCTAATCCGGTAGTGTAACTGGGTACAATTGGAAACTTGCAGCTCCTTTAGGCTAGGAGCGAACAATTTTGGATTTTGGAGGAAAGGATTTTAGATTCCCAATCCAAAATCTATCATCTTAAATCTAAAATCCTTAGTCAGCATGGTCAACCTAACACCCAACTCTAGCTTCAGTTTAACGATTCGCCTCCAGATTCCCAATCGCACTGGGATGTTAGCAAGCATTACCACCGCGATCGCTAGTGTCGGCGGTAACATCGGTCAAATTAGTTTAATCGAGCGGACTCGCAATATTGTGGTGCGAGAAATCACCGTCGATGCTGCCAGCACGGAACACACCGAACAAATTGTGCAAGCCGTGAAAGGATTGCCAGATGTCAAGGTAATCGATGTCTACGATTGCACCTTTAACTTGCACCGCGGCGGCAAAATCGCGATGCAGAGTAAGATTCCGCTGAAAAGTCAAGCCGATTTAGCAATGGCTTACACTCCCGGCGTCGGTCGCATCTGTATGGCGATCGCATCTGACCCGGAACAGGTTCACACTCTCACGATTAAACAAAACACGGTTGCGATTGTTACCGATGGTAGCGCTGTACTGGGATTGGGCAACTTGGGCGCAGCCGCATCATTGCCGGTAATGGAAGGCAAAGCGATGTTGTTTAAAGAATTTGCCGGGATTGATGCCTTTCCGATTTGCCTAGATACCCAAGACACAGATGAAATTATCCGCACGGTAAAAAATCTTGCCCCAGTCTTTGGCGGCGTTAACTTGGAAGATATTGCTGCCCCCCGTTGTTTCGAGATTGAAGCGCGACTGCGGCAGGAACTCGATATTCCGGTGTTTCACGACGATCAACATGGCACCGCAATTGTTAGCCTTGCCGCATTGATTAACGCCCTCAAGTTAGTGAAAAAATCCTTAGCGGATGTCCGAATTGTGATTAATGGGGCGGGTGCTGCTGGGGTAGCGATCGCTCGTTTGCTCAAGAAAGCGGGCGCACAATCCATCTGGATGTGCGATTCCAAAGGCATTCTCTCCAGCCAACGTACCGACCTCACCCCGGAAAAGCAAGAATTTGCTGTCGAAGCCAGCGGTAACTTGGCAGATGCGATGCAGGGATCGGATGTCTTTTTAGGCGTCAGTGCGCCCGGAGTTGTAACGCCGGAAATGGTGCGTTCGATGGCAAAAGATCCGATTGTCTTTGCAATGGCGAATCCTATTCCTGAAATTCAGCCGGAATTAGTCACAGAAGATGTCGCGGTCATGGCAACCGGACGCAGCGACTACCCGAATCAAATTAACAATGTCCTCGCCTTCCCTGGCGTTTTTCGCGGGGCGCTCGATTGTCGTGCAGAGACCATTACCACCACGATGTATCTAGAAGCCGCTTACGCGATCGCTTCTTTAGTCAAACCCTCCGACCTCGACCGGGAAAACATCATTCCCTCCGTGTTCGACCCGCGCGTTGTCAATGCCGTCGCCGGTGCCGTGCAAGCCGCCGCCCGTCAAGAGGGCATCGCCCGCCATTAAGCGAGAAAAGCAGCTGGTTCCAGGCGCAATCTATCGCGTCTGGAACTGGAAAGCGGGGAAGCGACCAACAATCGACTCCCCATTTTCATCTTTGAAATAGTTTGCTCTACAGATAGAGTTTCAATTTTCTAGATATTGGAAGAATAAGGGGAAATACTGCGTTCTTGCTAGGGAATAATGAGCTTTAGTTTCTTTGACCTCTTCTGGGTATTTCTGGCTGTCAGCTCGATCTTGCCCGCCTTCCAACAACGCCGCTTGGCTTTTCAGCGAGTGCAAGCCTTGCGGAATTTTGAGCGATCGCGCAATAGTCGAGTGATTTTGCTAATTCACCGGCAAGAATCGATTAGTTTCTTAGGAATTCCCATCTCGCGCTACATTAGCATTGAAGATTCAGAACAGGTGCTACGGGCAATTCGCCTCACACCTCCCGAAGTTCCCATCGATCTAATCTTGCATACCCCAGGTGGTTTAGTGCTAGCAACCGAGCAGATTGCTCGAGCGTTAATTCGCCACCCTTCCAAAGTCACCGTGTTTGTACCCCACTACGCCATGAGCGGCGGCACCATGTTAGCTTTAGCATCTGATGAAATCGTCATGGATGCCAACGCTGTCTTAGGTCCAGTCGATCCCCAGTTGGGAAATATGGCAGCGGCGAGTGTCCTCAAAGTCATCGAACAGAAGCCAATTAGCGAAATCGACGACAACACGATCATCATGGCAGACCTCTCGCGCAAAGCGATGGATCAGGTGCAGCGCTTTGTCCGAACCCTCTTGAAAGACAATATTCCCCAACCGAAAATTGCTCCCGAAAACATCGAACGGATTGTGGACGC
>NZ_JACJOQ010000530.1:0-13272 GCF_014695635.1 Coleofasciculus sp. FACHB-712
ATTTGCCGCTCTATTTCCCCGTCCAGTGGGACATCAAGAATTGATAACTGTGCCGGGTCTGCTAGCGGTGCTGACACCAACTCAGATGCCTCCTTACCCGCTTCTAAAGTCTGTGTAGACAGGCTTTGCTCCTGTAGCTGGGAGGGACGCGGCACCCTGCCCTTACATTGTCGGGTCAATCGATGATAAGTTTCTTGCAACAGTCCCCGACTGCCAACGACAGTAATCTCGCAATTTTCGGTAATCGGATCTGCCAACGCCTTCAGCACCACCTCTGGCCCAATCCCCGCCGGATCTCCCAGTGTTACCGCTAACCGAGGACGTTCTTGCCGTTGCGTGAGATTGGTAGGTGTTTGTGTAAAGAAAGTTTTCACAGCTTTCAGTTTAAAATACTCTAAACTTTTTAATTGATTCCGAAGGAGCCTACAACCGATGAGCGGTGAGATTTTTAATGCAGCTATATTGTCCTCTACCCTGATTTTAGTGGGTCTGGGTCTAGGCTTTTTGTTACTCAAAATCCAAGGCGGCGAAAACGAGTCCCTCTAAGGGCAACCCCTGAAAGCAAGGGCAAGCCACGCCGGGGCGTGTTCCATCAACGCGCCTAGCAGCTTGTCCGTTGCCATAAAAACGAATCGTTGATTTGTTCCTCGCCCGTTGCTTTGTCATCTGGCGAGAATTTACTATTGGGAATTTTCATAGGATTAGCGACTAGTAATTGAAGTGCGCGATCGCTCTGATTACTAGTTTTGTAAACTTTCTTTGCGTTAATTCTGAGATTTCTGATAACATCTTATAGAAAGTTTAAGATTCCTTACTAATTACTAGATGACTTTATTAATTGTCGGTGCCACCGGCACCCTGGGCAGACAGGTGGCTCGTCGGGCAATAGAAGAGGGCTATCAAGTTCGCTGTCTGGTACGAAGTGCGAAGAAGGCGGCATTTTTAAAAGAATGGGGCGCTGAGTTAGTCGGCGGCGATCTCACCAATCCTGAAAGCCTGAAAGCAGCCTTTGAAGGTGTCACAGCCGTGATTGATGCGGCAACTTCACGACCGACAGACGCCACTAGTATCAAACAGGTAGACTGGGATGGCAAAGTAGCGCTGATTCAAGCCGCCAGCGCTGCCAAAATTGATCGTTTTATCTTCTTTTCCATCTTGGATGCTGAAAAGTATCCCAATGTCCCGTTGATGGAAATCAAGCGATGTACGGAGCTTTTTTTAGCAGAATCCGGGTTAAATTACACCATTTTGCGACCTTGCGGCTTTATGCAAGGGCTGATTGGTCAGTATGCAGTGCCGATCTTAGATGGGCAAGCTGTATGGGTGACAGGGGACACCTCTCCGGTGGCTTACATGGATACTCAGGATATTGCTAAGTTTGCAATCAAAGCCCTGAAGGTTCCGGAAACTGAAAAGAAAACCTTCCCGATTGTTGGTTCTCGCGCTTGGGGTGCTTATGAAATCATCCGCCTGTGCGAACGTCTTTCTGGGCGAGAATCCAAGGTGACGCGAATGCCTTTGGGCTTACTGCGGACAGTGCGACGGATCGCTCGCTTTTTTGAATGGGGCTGGAACCTAGCAGATCGGTTGGCTTTTGCCGAAGTGGTAGCGACCGGCAAACCCCTGAATGCGTCGATGGATGAGGTTTATCAAGTCTTCGGGATAGACTCAGCCCAAATCACGACTTTGGAGGCATACCTGCAAGACTACTTCAGTCGCATCTTGAAAAAACTCAAGGAAATTGATTACGAAAAATCAAAAAATAAAAAGCAGAATAAAAAGAAGATGCCCTATACCTCTTGAACTGATTACAGCCTCAAAACAAAGTGAGTTGTTAGTTGTTGGTTTTTAATAGGTTACATACCTAAAAACCAATCCTCGATCGCTAACAATTAAGAATGAACTACTACCGGACTCGAAGCGTGCCCAAAGCAGGGATTATATACAATGACACCAAACCTGTAGCTTGTCGCGCTGCAACAGAGTTAAAAGACAAGCTGACAGCCGCTGGTTGGGAAGTTTGCATGACAACAGGTTCCGGTGGGATTTTGGGATATTCTCGCCCCGATCGTCCGGTATGTCATACCCCAATCGATTCCCTGGCTCCCCCCGGCTTTGATGAAGAGATGAAATTTGCCGTGGTGTTAGGGGGAGATGGCACGGTTCTGGCGGCATTTCGCCAAGTGGCACCTTGCGGGATTCCCTTGCTGGCGGTGAATACTGGGCACATGGGTTTTCTCACTGAAGCTTATGTGAACCAGATCCCGCAAGCGCTGGAAATGCTCATGGCTGGGGAGTATGAAGTCGAAGAGCGGGCGATGCTCGCGGTGCAACTATTTCGCGATAATGTCCGGCTGTGGGAAGCGCTGTGCCTGAATGAAATGGTGATTCATCGGGAACCGCTCACCAGTATGTGCCATTTTGAGGTGCTGATTGGGCGTCACGCGCTGATGGATATTGCCGCAGACGGGGTGATTATCTCGACCCCGACTGGCTCGACGGCTTACTCGTTGAGTGCTGGGGGGCCGGTGGTGACGCCTGGGGTGCCGACATTACAGTTAGTACCGATTTGTCCTCATTCACTGGCGTCTAGGGCATTGGTGTTTGCAGATAGCGAACCTGTGACAATTTTCCCCGCAAATCCTAACCGACTGGTGATGGTGGTAGATGGCAATGCTGGGTGCTATGTATTGCCAGAAGATCGGGTGTATCTGGAGCGATCGCCTTTTTCAGCTCGATTCATCCGCTTGCAATCCCCTGAGTTTTTCCGAATTTTACGAGAAAAACTCGGTTGGGGTCTGCCTCACATTGCTAAACCGACATCGGTTGAATTGCCCTAAAAAAAGCCAGGAGTCATGAGTTATTCGTGATTTCCCAACGAATGACCCATGACCCATCAGCCGGACGAATTACAAAAGTTAACATAAACCAAGCCGTTAATCTCCAGCTTTGGGTATCCCCCCTCTGATAGACTTCTAACTGGAATCGCCAGATGAAACGACGCTAAATCAAGCAGTTGAGAGGATAATTTTTGTGGAAAACACGCTGGGATTAGAAATTATAGAGGTAGTTGAGCAAGCTGCGATCGCATCCTCCCGGTGGATGGGAAAAGGCGAAAAAAACATCGCTGACCAAGTCGCGGTGGAAGCCATGCGGGAGCGGATGAACAAAATTTATATGCGGGGTCGGATCGTCATCGGTGAAGGCGAACGGGATGATGCCCCCATGTTGTATATCGGAGAAGAAGTTGGTATCTGTACCCGCGAAGATGCCAAAACTTATTGCAACCCAGATGAATTAATTGAGATTGACATTGCCGTTGACCCCTGCGAAGGCACCAACCTCGTTGCCTACGGTCAAAATGGTTCAATGGCAGTTCTGGCAATTGCTGAAAAAGGCGGTTTGTTTGCCGCTCCTGACTTTTACATGAAAAAGCTGGCAGCGCCCCCAGTTGCACGCGGTCATGTTGATATTAACAAGTCCGCCACCCAAAACCTGAAGATTCTCGCAGAGTGCCTGGGTCGCTCGGTTGAGGAACTGGTGGTCGTAGTGATGGATCGCCCTCGTCACAAAGAACTGATTCAAGAAATCCGGCAAGCGGGAGCCAGAGTGCGACTGATCAGCGATGGTGACGTTTCTGCTGCCATCTCCTGCGCCTTTGCCGGTACCAATATTCACGCTTTGATGGGAATTGGTGCTGCACCCGAAGGCGTCATCTCAGCAGCCGCTCTGCGCTGTCTGGGTGGACACTTCCAAGGTCAGCTGATCTACGATCCAGATGTGGTGAAAACTGGATTGATCGGAGAGAGCAGAGAGAGCAATATCGCACGGCTTAATAGCATGGGCATCACAGACCCAGACAAAGTTTACAGTGCTGAGGAACTCGCCTCTGGCAAGACAGTTCTGTTCGCAGCTTGTGGTATCACTCCTGGTACGCTCATGGAAGGCGTGCGGTTCTTCAAGGGTGGGGCACGGACTCAAAGCTTGGTCATTTCCAGCCAGTCGCAGACCGCCCGCTTTGTTGATACGATCCACATGTTTGAAGAGCCGAAGCAACTGCAATTGAGGTAGTCTGCGGATAATCGGAAATCGGGTTGCAGGTTGTAGGTTGCAGGTTGAAGGTTGTGCAGGTTAACTTTCACCCTTCAATCTTCACCCTTCAATCTCCAATCTTCTAATCTTTTAACCATCAACCCAATAAGCAATTAGTAATTAGCAATTAGCAAATGAATATTGCAGTCGTAGGTCTTAGCCATAAAACAGCGCCGGTTGAGATTCGGGAAAAATTAAGTATTCCAGAGCCAGCGTGTGAAGGTGCAACTCTTGCCCTCATGAGCTACCCCCACATTGCAGAAGTCGCGATTCTTAGCACCTGCAACCGCCTGGAAATTTACATCGTTGCTCATGAAACCGAACAGGGCGTTCGGGAAGTCACCCAATTTCTTTCCGAACACAGCAAATTTCCCCTCCATCAACTGCGGCAACACTTGTTTGTTTTGTTGCATGAAGATGCAGTCATGCACTTGATGCGAGTGTCAGCAGGTTTAGATAGTTTGGTGCTTGGGGAAGGGCAAATCCTGGCGCAAGTGAAACATACTCACAAACTGGGACAGCAATACAAGGGCATTGGTAGCATCCTGAATCGGTTGTTCAAGCAAGCGCTGACTGCTGGGAAGCGAGTTCGGACGGAAACCAGTATCGGTACGGGTGCTGTCTCCATCAGTTCAGCAGCGGTAGAGTTAGCCCAGATCAAAGCCCAGAACTTGGCAGCTTGCCGAGTGATGATTCTAGGTGCGGGGAAAATGTCCCGGCTGTTAGTGCAACATTTACTGGCAAAAGGAGCGGTTCACATCTCGGTGTTGAACCGTTCTATGCAACGGGCACAGGAATTGGCGAATCAGTTCCCAGAGGCACAGTTGCAACTGTATCCACTGTCAGAAATGATGTCAGCGATCGCTTCCTCGGATTTAGTGTTTACCAGTACCTCTTCCACAGAACCCCTGTTAAATCGATCGAAACTGGAAATTCACCTGGAAGCGCACCGAGGTTTGATGATCTTTGATATTTCCGTGCCACGTAATGTGGATGGGGATGTTAACGATCTTGACAACGTGCAGGCGTTTAATGTCGATGACTTAAAGGCAGTGGTGGCTCAGAATCACGAAAGCCGCCGCAAGATGGCAATGGAAGCCCAGGAATTGCTAGAAGAAGAGGTGGAAGCCTTTGATCTCTGGTGGCGATCGCTGGAAACCGTTCCTACCATCAGCTGCCTGCGCGATAAAATGGAAACGATTCGCACCCAAGAGTTAGAAAAAGCTTTGTCTCGCTTGGGTACGGAATTTGCCGAAAGACATCAAGAAGTTATCGAGGCACTAACGCGCGGAATTGTCAATAAAATTCTGCACGATCCGATGGTACAACTGCGATCGCAGCAGGATATCGAAGCCAGACGCAAAGCGATGCAGGCACTCCAAACTCTGTTTAACCTGGATATAGGCGAACAATTTAGCTAATCGTTCGGGGTTCATCGTTCAGGGTTCATGGCAAACTTCTATGAACAATGAACAACGAACAACGAACAATGAATAATGAATCGAATTTTTCCAGGACTTTTACTGCTACTAGGACTGTGGCTAGCCTTCGATCTAGTCGCTTACCTAGTAGCAGATGTTTTTTGGTTTCAGGAAGTCGGATATCTACCGGCGTTTCTTCTCAGGGTAAGCACTCAAGCGGGGTTGTGGGCGATCGCATTTATCGTCACCGCTGGCTTTTTACTGGGTAATCTATATCTTGCCCATCGTCTTAAGTATTCTAAAGAGATCCCCCCAACAGGGTTTAAAAAGGGGGAGGTTGATTCTCCCTTTTTTCTAGCGAAGCAGCGCGTTGGTGCGGGAGTTAGGGGAGATAAAGTCTTAAGTGAAGAGTACCAGAGAGAATCTTTTTCTTCGATCCGTCCTCAGTCCTCAGCACTGAAATTGCGATCGCTTTTGCCTTTGCTAGGGGTACTTAGTTTAGCAATCGGGTTGATGCTGCTGCACTACAGTCAAATAGCCACGAGTTATTGGCATTCTAAGGTCGGGTTGCCAAGTGTATCTCCTCTGTTGCCAGTTTGGTTTCAGCCTGACTTGATCTCGCAGATGGGTAGAAAGATGCTCTCTAGCATCTGGCAGGTTGTCGTGGTGTTGGTATCGGCGGCGCTGGTGTTGATTTATCCGCAGTTTTTGTTAACTGCGATCGCGCTTGTCCTCAGTTTATTCTTTGGACTGGTGCTGTCAAGCCACTGGGCGCGGGTCTTACAGTATTTTCATCCCACCAGTTTTAACAGCGTTGACCCCTTATTTAGGCAAGATATCAGCTTTTATGTATTTCAGTTGCCTATTTGGGAGTTACTAGAATTTTGGTTTTTCGGACTATTTTTGTATAGTTTTGCAGCAGTCACTCTAATATATTTGCTATCTGGAGATAGTTTTAGTGAGGGAAGATTTCTAGGGTTTTCCAAATCCCAGATGCGCCATTTGTACGGACTCAGCGGTTGCCTATGTGCTGCTCTCTCTCTCGGTTATTGGTTATTGCGGTATCAATTGTTGTATTCCACCACCAGCGTTACTTATGGTGCCAGTTACACCGATGTCACCGTGCGATTGCCACTGTATACCGGATTGAGCGTATTTTTACTAGCGATCGCGTTGCTTTTGTTTTGGCAGACCATTCAATTAAAAATTAAAACTTTTAAATTAAAAATTGGTTTGTTGGGATTTTCAATTTTCAATTTTTTATTTTTAATTGGCTTACCTGTCGCAGTGCAACGCCTCATTGTTCAACCCAATGAGTTGGTGCGAGAAAGAACCTATATTGAACACAGTATTGCCTATACGAGGGAAGCATTTAATTTAGAGAATATTGACGTTCAAACCTTCGACCCTCAAGCAAATCTTACTGCCGTAGACCTCCAGCAAAATGAACTGACGATTCGCAATATTCGCCTTTGGGATACACGTCCCCTGTTACAAACAAATCGCCAACTGCAACAAATTCGGCTTTACTACAAATTTCCTGACGCCGATATCGATCGGTATACTTTGAAGCTAGAAGCATCTGCACAAAGCGATGGGACAGAAAAACGACAGGTGATTCTGGCAGCACGGGAATTAGATTACAATGCCGTTCCCCAAGAAGCTCAAACTTGGGTTAATAAACATTTAGTTTACACTCACGGTTATGGCTTTACCCTCAGCCCTGTGAATACAGTTGGCGCAGGTGGGTTGCCAGATTACTTTGTTAAAGATATTGGAACGAGTGCGGATTCTGGTGATAACAATGCCTTAAATGTATCCAGCGAACGCATTCGAGTCAGCATTCCGATTGGGATACCCCGGATTTACTACGGCGAACTCACGAATACTTATGTGATGACGCCAACGACAGTCGAAGAGTTAGATTATCCCAGTGGCAACGAGAATGTTTATAACACTTACGATGGTACTGGCGGCGTCTCCATCGGTTCGTGGTGGCGGCGTCTTTTATTTGCCGAGTATTTGAAAGACTGGCAGATGATGTTTACGCGGAATTTCACACCGCAAACCAAGCTGTTGTTTCGTCGTAATATTGCACAGCGAGTTCAGAAGATCGCGCCTTTCTTGCGGTTCGATAGCGACCCCTACTTAGTGGTTGCCAAGACCGATGCATCGAAGGAGCAAAATTACCTTTACTGGATTATTGACGCTTATACAACAAGCGATCGCTATCCTTACTCCGATCCTGGAGAAAACCAATTTAATTACATCCGCAACTCTGTCAAAGTCGTCATCGATGCCTATAACGGTTCGGTTAATTTTTACGTTGCCGACCCCCAAGACCCGATTATTAACTCCTGGACTGCTATCTTTCCCGACCTGGTAAAACCATTAAATGCAATGCCCACTTCCCTGCGGAGCCATCTCCGCTATCCAGTGGACTTTTTCAGCATTCAGTCGGAACGGTTGCGGACTTATCACATGACCGACCCCCAGGTGTTCTACAACCGGGAAGACCAGTGGCAGGTTCCGACTGAGATTTATGGCAGCGAACCGCGACCCGTAGAACCCTACTACCTAATCACAAGGCTGCCAACTGCCCAGGAGGAAGAATTTATTCTGCTGCTTCCTTTTACACCCACCCAACGTAACAATTTAATTGCCTGGTTAGCAGCGCGTTCCGATGGGGAGAATTACGGCAAGCTGTTGCTTTATCGGTTTCCCAAACAGGAGTTAGTCTATGGCCCAGAGCAAATCGAAGCTTTAATCAACCAAGATCCGGTTATTTCTCAACAGATTTCTCTATGGAATCGGCAGGGTTCCAGGGCAATACAAGGTAATTTGTTAGTAATTCCAATTGAGCGATCGCTTCTCTACGTCGAACCTCTTTATCTAGAAGCAGAACAAAATAGTCTACCAACATTAGTGAGAGTGATTGTCGCTTACGAAAACCGTATCGTTATGGCAGAAACTCTCGAAGAAGCACTTCAGGCAATCTTTCAACCCGAAGAATCCGCTACCCCAGCAATTATCCGTCCAGTCGAACCGTCGGGCGCTCCTTAAATCGCTTATTTCAAGGATTTAACACTTTGTAAAAATGTTTTCTGGAAAGCATCTCTACAAAGTGTGAATTCTCAAAAAAAACGTAGTTATCAAATCAACGAATACTACTTTCTCTGGTGATGCTACATAGCAGAACCCTTACCAATACTCGATTAGGGTTGCGGTTGGAGATATAAAGCGAAAGGATATGAATCACTTAATAAGTAAACTTTCTATTAGTATCAAATTCAAAGATTTGATTTTAGTTTATAGCTTTTAGCTTAGGTTCTATCACGAATTTCCCAATAACAATCAACGATGAATAGATAGGCAAGTATTTCTAGAGAAAATAAATTAGGATAACCGATGAAATTACCGAAGCCGAAAACAGGTCTAGGATGCAATACTGGCGAGAACAGCGTTGTGTTGAAAACCTGCGAAGATTTGCAGAGCGCACAATTTACGATGACATCATGCCAGGACTCAAATAGGAATAGTTCGACATATAAATTAAAAAAAGTATCTTACTGCAATTAATCTCCTGGAAATCTAAATAGCGCGATCGCTCTCCTTGTCAAGCTTTAAAAATAAATTGAGACAAAAATACGAATAAACCTGATGACCTCAACACCATTGCCGACAATCATAGACTCTGCGCCTCCGAATCAGTACTCAGCCCCGCGCTTACCCCGCAGTCTTAGCTCTCTGGAAACGTGGGGCTTTGGTGTAACGGCTCATATCTCTTGGCCTGCCATAGCCCCTGTACTGCACATTGCTCTCGGTACGGGGGCTATTTTTGTCTGGTTGCCAGGAACGATCCTTGGCATCTTGCTAAACCTGCAAGTAAAACGCTTAGGCAGGCATTTTCCTGACGTAGCCGGAGGAACGCCCAACTATACCACCCGATTGCTAAAGCACTATCCGGGGTTAGCCCGTTACGCGGCAGTTGGTTACTTCTTCAGCTGGGTTTCGACGCTGGCGATTAACGTGGTTGTCCTTACAGAACTCATTAAGGTAAACCTGGAGCCTTTAGGAATTGCTTGTCCCGATACTCTTGTGAAAATTGGCTTGACGCTGATCGCGTTTATTTTGGCGTTTAGCGGCACCCGCGCTTTAAGTATCCTGCACTTATTTTTTGTTATCCCGGCAATTGGACTTTTACTCGCTTTTTGTCTATTTGGCATCGGCTGGTTAGCCATTTCCCCAGCAAGTCCTGGCTTTTTCCCATCCAGTTGGTCGCCTCCCTCTTTTGTGGATTGGGCGAAGTGGTTATTCTTTGTCACCTACACGACCTACGCTTGTGAATCTGCGTCTGCATTTGTTGCTGATAGCCGACGCCCTGATGAAACGTTGCGGTTTCTAAGTATCTCCTGTTGGATCATGCCGCCCATCTTTCTGGGGGGTTCCTGGGTACTGATGCGCTTAGCAACCGACCCAGGTTTGGGCAGTGACACTTTCTTGAATTTGTTAGCAGTTTCTACGCCGTTCTGGGGACAGTCGGCAGCGATCATCGTTACCTTTTTTCTCGCGGCTGGGTCGCTTCTGAGTTGCGCGACGGTGCTTTCCAACTGTCCCCGGATGCTGTACCAGCTTGCTACTGACGGACATTTGTCTCCTGTGTTCGCTGTGGTGTCCCGACGGGGTGTATTCGGTCCCGCTTTGGTGCTGACGTTGTTGTTCACTTTCATTTGTCTAGCTTGGGGAGATGTCGCCCGGATTGCGGTGGTGAGTAACACCGGCTGGTTTGTGTCTATCATGTCGGTACATTTAGCACTGTGGCTGCGCCGAAAGAGACCGGAGGTATTTCTGCCTTGGTGGTCGGGGGTCTTCTTTTTGCTGGAAGTCGTTGTCTTAGCGGTTGGGGGTTTGGCTTGGGGTTGGAAAGACTTCTTGATTGGGTTGCTATTTCCCCTAGGGATTTTGGCAGCAGATCAAGTGATACGCCGCATCCGGTGGGCACCCTTTCATGCTGCTTGGTGGATTCAGCATTACCGAGGGCGATCGCAAACTAAAATATCCGATTTTGTAGGGTTTCAGGTAGTCATCCTGATCTTACTGATCTGTAGCGCTGCCACGATTAGCTGGATGTTTAGAGCCAGAATTGGGGCGGTAGACCTGGGTCAGAATGGCAACAATCTCTATGTGGTGATGCTGCTGATCGCTGCCTTTGTTGGGGTAGCGATCGCTTGCTGGACAAGTTTGCCCCAAGTCATGGCAATCGTCGAAGCCAGAGAACAGTCTGAGCATTTGTTTAATATTGCCATTGACGGGATTCTCGTCGTCGATGAAAAGGGCGTTATTCGGCAAGCCAACCCAGCCGCCGAGCAACTATTAAAAGCGATCGCTCCCAATCTCCTAGGATGTCGTCTCAACCAGATATTTCCCGCCTTGGCAGGTCAACCAGATAATTGGTCGAGTCGGAGCGAACATACCCTAAAAACGCCCGAACATCCCACCATCGTTGAGGCAGCCGTCTCTAACCGTTTCAATCAGGACTTTCAAGAATATGTGGTACTGGTGCGCGATATTACCGAACGCCAGCAAGCTGAGGAGGCGGTGCGGAATTACAGCCACACTTTGGAACAAAAAGTTGACGAACGCACCAGCGAACTCGCTCACGCCAACGCCGAGATTCTTGCCCTTAACGAGCGTCTTCAAGCCGACAATATCCGTATGAGCGCTGAGTTAGCCGTAACGCGCCGACTGCAACAGATGCTATTGCCTAAACAGCAAGAACTTGAATCGCTTCCTGGGCTGGAGATTGCCAGCTTTATGGAACCCGCCGAAGAGGTAGGCGGCGACTACTACGATGTACTCAATTATGAGGATAAAGTCAAAATTGGCATCGGCGATGTCACCGGACACGGGCTTGAAAGCGGCGTCTTAACAATCATGGTGCAGACAGCAGTTCGGACGCTACTGGAAAACAACGAAACCGACCCCAAAAAATTTTTGGACGTACTCAACCGCACTATTTATCACAATGTGCAGCGGATGAGTTCCGATAAAAATCTTAGCCTTTGCTTATTGGACTACCAAGGGGGAACGCTACGCCTGACGGGGCAACACGAAGAAATGATTGTTGTGCGTTCCGGCGGTCAGGTGGAACGGATGGACACGGTTGATTTAGGCTTCCCGATTGGGCTAGAAGCAGACATTACCAATTTCGTTGCCCAGATTCAGTTGCAATTGCACTCAGGGGACGTCGTGGTGCTGTACACCGATGGCATTACTGAAGCCGAAAATAGATTCAAGGTGCAATACGGGTTAGATCGGCTGTGCGACATAGTCAGCCGCAGCTGCCAACAGACCGTTGAGGAAATTAAACAAGCTGTGATTGAGGATCTGCGACGGCATATCGGTGAGCAAAAAATTTACGATGACATCACTTTGCTGATTCTTAAACAGAAATAAGCCGAGTTTGACTTCTTATCTGTTGTAGATGCAAAACAGCTTGCATTGCCTTCACACCAAAGGCTGTAGTCTGCGCTGTTTGTATAGAACTTGCACTTTATCTTTCGTGAGTTTGCTGCCGCTCTCAAACTCAAATTGCTGAAGCGAGAAGTTTTAACCAGTTTGTAAGTAAATGTTCTGTAAAGTTTGTTACAAAAGCCCCTAAGAAAGGGAATATTTAAATAGTGATACAAAACTCTAAAAATATCCCTTGCTAGGATAATTCATTTTTTGGCAAAGATAAAAATTTATGGCAATTGAGGAAGAAAAATCATTAACAGAACAGCTCTTTTTGAAGATAGAAAGCTTGTCCCAAGAATTGGAAGACTTGAAAAGAGAAAAAGTTGACTTGGAAATCTTGCTGGAGAATACTACCGAACACTCGGATACGGTTGCAGCGCACTTGTATGACAAGGCAGTGGAGGCGGGAAAACAAAGCGATCGCAGGCTGGCGCAATTTTTGGAAGCCCTGCCAGTGGGCGTCTTCGTGGTTGATGCTAGCGGTAAATCTTACTACGCCAATCAGACGGCACAGCAAATTTTAGGCAAAGGCATTATGTCAGAAGCCACTGTCGAGGAATTGCCAGAGACTTATCAACTTTATCTCGCAGGCACAGAGCAATTGTACCCCAGCGATCGCCTGCCGATTATACGAGCGTTGAGAGGCGAAAAAGTAACCGTTGACGATACGGAGATTTATCAAACAGACAAAATAATTCCCATAGAGGTGTGGGCGTCCCCCATTTTTGATGACCGGGGCGATATTGCTTATGCGATTGCTGCCTTTCAAGACACCACCGAGCGCAAGCGATCCGCGGAAGCGCTGCAACAAGCGGAAACGAGGTATCGCAGTATCTTTGAAAATGCCATTGAGGGGATTTTCCAGATTACATTAGACGGACACTACATTTGTGTCAATCCGGCACTGGCAAAAATTTACGGCTATGAGTCTTCTGAGGAGATGATGAGTAGCATTCCAGAAATCAAAGATCAAGTTTATGTTGACCCGAAATGCCGCAAGAACCTCTTAGCTTTATTAACTAAACAGGGTGAAGTTAAAGGATTCGAGTATCAAATTTATCGCCAAGATGGCAGCATCATCTGGGTTTCCGAGAATACTCGCGCGATTTGTGATGCCAACGGCACCTTACTCTACTACGAGGGAACCATTATTGATATCACTGAGCGCAAGCAGATTGAGCAATCTCTAAGGGCAAGCGAAGCGCGAGAACGAGAAAAAGCTCAACAATTAGCGCGATCGCTG